>NZ_CFJNYH010000030.1:0-45493 GCF_984815275.1 Coprobacillus sp. | reverse complement strand
GGAATCCCTATTTTTCAATAGTTATTCCTTTATCCTCCACTCTTGACACAGAGCCTCTTAATATTGATGAGATTTCCCTACAATTTCATTAATATCTTTAATACCCATTTCATCTAAGATATCATTCATCTCCTGAATAATTTTTGGACAAGCATATGGATCAACAAGATTTTGACATCCTACAGCAACAGCATTTGCTCCAGCTATCATCATTTCAATCGCATCTTTGCCACTTGAGATTCCACCCATTCCAATAATAGGTATAGAAACAGCTTGTGAAACTTGATAAACCATTCTTAAAGCAACAGGAAAAATTGCTGGGCCACTATATCCACCAGTTTTATTAGCAATAACCGGTTTTCCAGTTTTTAGGTCGAAGCGCATACCAATCATCGTATTAATCATAGTAATCCCATCTGCACCTGCTTCTTCAACAGCCAATGCCATAGCTACAATATCAGTAACATTTGGAGATAATTTGACATAAACAGGCTTACTGCTTACAGCTTTCACTGCTCTTGTCACCTCAGCAGCCATTTCTGGATTCGTTCCAAATTGAATTCCTCCACAATGAACGTTGGGGCAAGAAATATTTAATTCTAAGGCTCCTACTTTATCATGAGCAGATAAACGTTTGGCTGTTTCTACATAATCATCAATTGCGCTTCCACCAATATTCGCAATCACTTTATCATTGTACAATGGACGTAATTTTTCCAATTCTTCATTAATAACTGCATCAACCCCAGGGTTTTGCAGACCAATAGCATTTAACATACCGCTAGGTCCTTCAGCAATTCTTGGTAAAGGATTTCCAAAGCGAGGTTCTAGTGTTGTGCCTTTTAGCATCATTGACCCCAAAATATTAATATCATAAAATTTAGTAAACTCATAACCAAAGCCAAATGTTCCACTTGCTGGAATGACAGGATTCTTCATATCTAATCCTGGTAGATTCACTCTTAAATTAGCCATTAACAATCACCTCACTCGAATGCAAAATCGGTCCTTCTACACAAATTCTTTTATATGGTTTTGTTTTGGTCTTGCAAGAACATCCCATACAGGCTCCAAATCCACATCCCATTCGTGCTTCAAATGAAAGATAGCCATTATCAGGATACTTTTCAACCAAAGCATCTAACATTTTTTCAGGACCACATGTATAATAAACATCCATATCAAATAGTTGCTGTTGTAAAACATCAACGACAGTTCCTTTTGTCCCTAAACTACCATCCATTGTAGCAACATATGTTGGACACAATTTCTCAAATTCTTCTTTATAAAACACATCATTTTGGCTATTGAAACCTAATATAGCTGTTACTTTAACTCCCTTTGCCAATAAATCTTTTGTTAATTTATACATAGGTGGAACACCTAGTCCGCCACCAATGACAACTGCTGTCTGATGATCCAAATCAATAAAACCATTACCTAAACCAGTTAAACAATCCAATTGATCTCCAACTTCCTTTTTTGAAAGTATTCGAGTTCCTTCACCAACTACCCTAAAAATAATTGTAATATGAGACTCATCATAATCACAGATACTCATTGGTCTTCTTAAATAAGGCTGTAATGAATCTGTGATTTTAATATTAATGAATTGCCCAGGTGCCTTAATATAGCTGGCAGCCTCACCTTCCAAAACCATTTCATAAACATCTTTAACAAGTTCTTTTTTAGAAAGAATAGTCATCATTCCTTGATAATTTGCCATTAAAATCCCCCCACTTCCACTAATTTTCCATTCATAATATTTGCTACAATCTGTCCTTGACAACGAACCCCAATAAATGGTGTATTTATAGATTTAGACTGAATATCCGTCTCTTTTATCTCGAACTCTTTATCCAGATCGACAATACACAAATTAGCCACATCACCAATATCAACTGTTCCTTTTAATCTTAAAACATGTGCTGGCCCTATTGTTAACGCATCCAGAATTGTTTCTAATGATACCAAATTCTTCTTCACTAAATAAGTATACAAAAGTGGGAAAGCATGTTGAATACCAATAATCCCAAATGGAGCATCTTGAATTGGTCGCTCTTTTTCTTCTCGGGCATGAGGCGCATGATCAGTTGCAATCACTTTGATTGTATGATCATTTAATCCTCGAATTAAAGCAGCATGATCTTCAATTGAGCGCAACGGCGGATTCATCTTATAGTTTGGATGACAATCTTTAATATTCTCTTCTGTTAAAATTAAATGATGTGGAGAGACTTCTCCAGACACAGGTAATCCATCTTCTTTAGCTTGTCGTAAGAGTTCTACTGTTTCTTTAGTTGAAATATGGCAGACATGATATCTGTTTTTATAAATCTTGACAATTCCTAAATCACGTGCCACCTGCTGATATTCAGAAGCACTGTTGATACCAATTAAATGATGCTCTTTTGCATACTTTCCATCATGAATACTTCCCCCATGAAGTTCACTCTCATCTTCACAGTGAGCAACGATGATTGAATCTATATTGCTTGCAAGCTGCATTGCCAGTTCCATCATCTCATCACTTTGAACACCTTTTCCATCATCTGAAAAGCCTAAAACAATATCTTCTTCAACAATATGTGCCATATCTACTAATTCTTGACCTTTAAGATCTTTTGTAATAGCACTATATGTATAAACATTTACATAAGCATCTTTTTCCACACGCTTTTGAAAATCTTGAATTGTTTCTATATCATCCATACATGGGAAAGTATTAGCCATTGCTACAATTGTCCCATAACCACCATATAATGCACTTAAACTTCCTGTTGCAATCGTCTCTTTATGTTCGAATCCAGGTTCTCTTAAATGCGTATGAATATCTATAAAATTATGCGAAACCATTTTTCCTTTTAAATCATATGTACAAATATCAGTTTGTATATCTGGAGCAATTTCTTTAATTTTCCCATCAATAATTAATATATCTGTATTCTCAAATTTTTGATTTCTATATAAAGAAGCATTCTTTAATAAATAACTATTCATTCTCTAACACCTCATGAATCATCGCCATTCTTATAAACACACCATTATGCATTTGTCTAAAAATGCGACTCTTTCCACTTTCTACAAGTTCATCTTTAATTTCAACATCTCTATTTATAGGAGCAGGATGCATAAGAATTGCAGTCTCTTTTAATCGTTTATATCGTTCTAATGATAAACCATAAATGCGATGATAGTTTTCTTTAGAAAAGTTTTCATCACCAGCATGTCGTTCATGTTGAACACGTAATAACATAACAACATCCATATCTTCAATAACATCATCAAAATCAACATAGTTATAACCATCTTGCTTATATTCTAAAGGACCAGATGTATAAACTTGCATACCTAATCTTTGCATAACATCATAGTTAGAATGAGCCACTCTTGAATGTAAGATATCTCCTACAATAACAACTTTCAATCCTTCAAAACAACCAAACTCTTCCTTAATTGTCATTAAATCTAACAGCGACTGTGAAGGATGATTCCCTTTTCCATCACCTGCATTTAAAATAGGAATATGAATACCTTCTAATTGCTTATAATAATCATCATCAGTATGTCTAATAACCAAAGCATCACAACCTATACTTTCAAATAATTTACATGTATCATACAAAGTCTCACCCTTTTTTAAACTAGAGTTATTGGCTTCAAAATTCTGTGTACGGCATCCTAAATTCCCAGCTGCCATGTCAAAACTATAATGTGTTCGTGTTGATGGTT
Organism: Coprobacillus sp.; assembly: GCF_984815275.1. Taxonomy (NCBI): domain Bacteria; kingdom Bacillati; phylum Bacillota; class Erysipelotrichia; order Erysipelotrichales; family Coprobacillaceae; genus Coprobacillus; species Coprobacillus sp. The sequence goes on along the minus strand of NZ_CFJNYH010000030.1, from coordinate 41,761 downwards.
CAAAAAACAAATTAGCAACAACTTTTTTTTGATGATAATCAACAGTTTTTCCATTTTTAAATGCAATGGCTTCATCAATTAAATGATGAATTTGTTCTAAACTCAAATCACTCAAATTCACAATATTCTTCATGTCCTTCTCCTCTCAAAAAAAATATACCTCAGAAGGTATATTGATTCTCCATGAATAGATATACCCTTATCTTTAATATCATATCAAATGTATAATATTTTGACAATTTATTCTACTCATTTCTTTTTGTTTTTAATGCTTTTTCTACAATGTGTGGTACTAAACCAGAAACACTATGATGATGTGAAGCTATTTCTTTTACTGATGATGAAGAAATAAAAGAATGATTTGGTCTTGTCATTAAAAAAACCATATCCACACTATCATCTAAATATTGATTAGAAAAAGCTAGCTGTAACTCATACTCAAAATCCATTGTCGCACGCAACCCTCTAACTAACACACTTGCTCCAACTTTTTTAGCATATTGAACTGCCAATGCTTCGCTACTATCAACAGTCACATTAGCAAACTGAGATGTCACTTCTTTTAACAGAGTTAATCTTTCTTCTAATGTAAACATTGTCTGTTTAGATGGGTTGTTAAAAATAGTCACGTATAAATGATCATACATGCGACTTGCACGTTCTATAATATCTAAATGTCCATTCGTAACTGGATCAAACGTTCCAGCATATACTGCTTTGATATTTTTCATTCCTTACTCCTCATATACAATTATCTGCAAAGTTGTAATTCCATAAGATTGCTGTTTTTTCAATACAAATGGTTCTTTTATTTCAATCGTTTCTTCATTTAAATCCTCAATAACAAGTATGCACCCTTTTTTTAGCATACAGTTTTCAACCAGAAAATCAAGTATTTTCTGACTTATTTTCAAGCCATATGGTGGATCTAAGAAAACCAAATCAAAGTGAATATTCTGATTTGCAAACTGCTGCAATGCTTTTTGATAATCCATCTTGTAAACATGAGCAGCATCTTGAATCTTTAAAGTTTGAATATTTTCTTTAATCGTAGCAAAAGCCTTATATTGTTTATCAACACTATAAAGTTCATCCATTCCTCTACTGATAGCTTCAATCCCTAAACCACCACTTCCTCCAAATAAATCTAAACAGACTCCACCATCAAAAAATGGTCCAATCATATTAAATAAATTTTCCTTATTCTTATCTGTTGTTGGTCTTGTCAATTTAGAATCCACGCTTTTTAATTGTCTACTTTTAAATTTACCTGCTATAACTCTCATAATAACCTCATAATGTCAACTGATGAAAAGATAATTCATCACTTATACCTTGAAAAATGATTTCTGTAACCTTTTCTAATAAATCATTTAAGGCATAATAACTTTGATAATAAGATTGAATCTGAGGGTGCTCAAACAATTCTTTTTTTACTTCTTTTAACTGCTCTTTTAAATCATCAGAAGTCATATAGTTCTGATATTGTTTCACCCTCAAATAATCTTCCTGTAACATTTGATGCCTTGATAACAGCAATACTATTTTTTCATCGTGTAGTTTTTTTTCAGATTGTAAATATTGTTGAAAAATTTCATCAACACAAATAGCTTCTATTAATTCATCTATTTCTTTATACATTGTTTCTCCTATAATAACATTTCAATCATTTGCAGCATTGTTCCAACTTTTTCAATACGATCAGCAAATGTTAATTTGTTCTCAACTTTATATTGTTCTATCATTGTTGGAAATTCTTGTGGATATCGTGAAAGAATTAAATACCATTTCGGATGTAATCTTAAATACATCCGAATTTCATCATTAATCATCATACCATTGTTTCTGTTGAGGTTTTTGATCATCTTTCACAACAAATCCACTCACTAAATCTAAAATCTTTTGAATACCATCAAAACTTTTTGATAATGCATTCAAATCCACATTCTTAACAATATCTAATATACCGCTTAAATCCATCTGTGGCTTTTTATAAGGATCCCACATTTTATCATTTTCACCATATAAAACATAGAATTCATATAATTGCTGCCAAGTATAGCGCCCACTCACGACATCATCTTTTACTGATGGTATCGTTCTAACAAACGCTTTAAAATCATCTATTTCCATATTCTCACCCATATTAGAATATGCCAAAAGTCTAGATTTGTTCTTTTAAAGTATCACGATTATATTTTGCAATAATAGATTGTGCTATTCCAACGCCTATCATAGCTGCCCACGTTGATGAACCACCCGATGATATTAATAGCAAAGGAACACCAGTCATTGGAATCAATCCTGATACGCCTCCCACATTAACAACCAGATGTGTAAAGAAATATATTCCAACACCATATAATATCAATTTGCTTTTGGTTTCTTTAACTTTCATACCATATTGAAACATTTTATATATAATAATACAGTATGGAATCAAAAATAACATAAATCCTGCCAATCCCAATTCTTCATATATAATTGGAGCTATAAAGTCATTGTGTGATTCTGGTATGTATCCATATTTTTGACGTGATGCTCCAAACCCTTTTCCAAACAATCCCCCCGCAGTAAAAGCAATAAGAGCATTTGTCAACTGCCAACCATCATTTTGAACATCATATAATGGGTTCAACCATGTATAAATACGCCCTAACTGGTGAGGTTTTAAAATAAACGCTGCTCCAAAAAGGACCATAACACCAAAAATTAATAAAATAATTAATGCAAGTTTTTTATATTTAGAGTAATACGGTCTTGGAGTTATAAAGAATAATACCATACAAACAAAAGCCAAAATCAATGCACTTCCTAAATCTTTTTGGACAAATGCTCCAATAGCAAATGCAAAAATAATAGCCATAATAGGTTTAGCAACACAATACATAAATTTTCTTTGCTGTAAAACTTCACGTTTAGATTTAGATATATTTTTAGGTATCTGACAAAACTCTTCCATCTCACCAAAATGAAAAGATAAAAAGAGAATCATAAAAATTTTCATAAACTCTGCTGGTTGAATTGTAAAAGAACCAAAACGAATCCAGGCATGAGATCCTTTGACGGCAGTAAATGCCAAACACGAAAGCATTAATGCGATTCCAATAAAATAAAGAATCCATGTAGAACCAGAATTCACCCAGCTCTTTTTAAAGCAACGTGTTAAAAAAATCATAAAACAAAAACCAGTAACAACAAATATAATTTGCTTAACCATATTAATTGTTGCATACGCAGCTCCCATAGAAGCTGTTTGACCAACTGATGCACTTCCAATCATAACAATCCCAAAAATAGTTAAAATAACAACACATGCATAAACAGTTTTATCAACACCCCGACTTTTAAATATCCTTCTTAATAAAGTAATCATCGCATGTCAATCCAATCACTGTCTTTTGATCTTTGAAACACTTTATATATAGAATAATGTGATACTCTTTCAAATTCAGCATCAATTTTCTTCTGTTCACTTTTTGAATCTACAACCATCGTAAAACGACGATAACACTCCTTAAATTCTTTTTGAGAAATTCCTTCCTCATAAGCTTTCTCAACTGCATTATATAATGACATCACATCAATAATGTCTTGGGTACTCCAATAAGGATCCAATGGATAATCATACATGTCTCTCACTTCCTTGTCTTAACCATTATACATGATATCTAAAAAAAATAAAATAAGAATTGGGTAGAAACACTAGCAATTTTGTAAAACAGGAATATGTTAAATTGAAAGGAGGGAATTCAATGAACTCTTGTTATAACTATGGAGGTTGCGGATGCAATAGCTATATGCCAACATTTCCTTGTAACCCATTCGGTTGTGGTGGATGTGGATGTCAATCATTCAACAACTGTGGATGTGGCGGATTCGGTGGCGGAAGCGGATGCACTTGGTTTGCTATTGTATTAGTTGTCTTCTTATTACTCATCATCTGTGGATGTACTAAAATCTGTTAATTTAAGAAAAATATGCTAGAATCTAGCATATTTTTTATTTTTATGATAGAATAATTCAGCGAGGTGAAAGTAAATGTTATTAATGAAAGATATAATTGATGATCATCATCCTTTGATTCGTGAGATTTCACAACCTGTTGAAATGCCTATATGTCAAGAAGATGAACAATTATTGCTAGATATGCATGAATTCTTAGTGAATTCGCAAGATGAAGAAATGTCTGAAAAGTATCATCTTCGTCCCGCTGTTGGAATAGCAGCTGTTCAAGTTGGAGTTTTAAAAAGAATGTGTGCCATTCATGTTCTATCATATGATGACGATGGAAATATTTCAAAAGCAGATGATTATGCATTGGTTAACCCTAAAATCGTTTCTTATACTGAAAAAGGATCATACCTTAAAGATGGAGAAGGCTGCTTAAGTGTCAATGATGATGTTGAAGGATTGGTCCCTAGGCATGCCAAAGTCACTGTAAAAGGCTATGATGTCTTAACACATAAAAATGTAACAATTGTTGCTAGAGGATATTTGTCAATTTGTTTACAACATGAATTAGATCATTTCGATGGAAAACTCTTCTATGATCGTATTAACAAAGAAAATCCGAAAGCACCAATTCCTAATGCTATGGTTATTGAATAATATAAAGACTCTTATCTGCTTAAGCAGAATACAAGAGTCTTTTTTATTATTTAATTTTTTGTCATTACTTTCATATATATTGAGCGGAAATAAATACTTAATCATCACTATCCAAGCAATCAATATATTGCAATCCAAATGTTAAGCAGCACAAATTAAAAATAATTGTATGAGAACTTATTTTGTCCATAAAACCTCTTTCAACTTTTTTCATTCCTGCCACGTATAGCCTTCTATCCTTTCTTTTTGAGATACACTTTCATATTTACATTATAAACTGCATACCTTCCTTCTAATAATGGCTATTTTTATTTTTTCGTAGCATTTATATATTAAATATGCTCTTTCATTAAAGCTTATAATAATTTATAACAAAAAAGATGACTCATTATGAAATAAATCACCTTACTTTATTAACCATTTCTATTTATTCAGTCTCAATTTTATCAAATACTTGTTTCAAATCATCAATCAAATCAATTGGGTTTTCTAACCCAACAGAAATACGAATTGTTCCTTGTTGAACTCCGCCTGCTAGTCGTTCCTCTTCACTCATTTGTGCATGTGTTGTTGAAGCTGGATGTGTTAATAAACTTCTTGAATCTGCAAAATTTGTTACATGAGTAAAAAGTTTAATATTATTAATAACTGTCTTCCCACCAGCTAAACCGCCTTTTACACCAAATGTAAACAATCCCCCAAACCCACGTGGGAAATATTTTTGACATAATTCATAAGAATCATGATCTTCTAGTTCAGCATAACTCACCCATTCTACTGCTTTTGATGTCTTTAAAAATTGCGCAACCTTTCTAGAATTCGAAACATGTTTATCCATACGTAAGGATAATGTTTCCAAACCCAACAATGTCATATAAGCATTAAATGGTGACATACATCCCCCTAAATCTCTTAATGTTTTCGCAATCATTTTTGTACACAAAGCACCTTCGTTCATATCAGCATAAATAATATCATGATAAGCTTTGTCAGGTGTAGTAAACAATGGATAGCGCTCGTTATGCCAATCAAATTTTCCACTGTCAACAACGATTCCACCCATGACATTTCCATGACCAGCAATATATTTTGTTGTAGAATAAACAACAATATCAGCGCCATGAAGAATTGGTTGGAATAGATATGGTGTTGGTGTTGTATTATCTACAACAAACAATAATTGATGTTTTTTACATATTGTACTAATGGCTTCAAAATCAAGCATATCACCATTGGGATTTCCAACAGCTTCTACAAAAATCATCTTTGTCTTTTCATTGATCAATGATTCCATTTGTTCTAAATCTCGAGGATTCACAAAATGAGAATGAAATCCCATTCCTGTCATCGTTCCTGATAAAGAACCAATTGTACCACCATAAAGATTATTTGCTGCAATAATCTCATCTCCCGATTGACAAACAGTCATGATTAAGCCCATGATGGCAGCAGTTCCAGATGAAAATGCAACAGCACCTACTCCACCATCTAAAGCCGCCATTCTTTGTTGTAAAACATCTACTGTTGGATTAGACAAACGTGAATAAAAATATCCCCCTTCTTCTAATGCAAATATATTTCTTGCCTGATCAGCATCATCAAACGTAAAAGCATTTGATAAACATAACGATACACCAGTTGCTTTAGTCACTGGATCAGGTTTTTGTCCAGCATGAATTTGTAATGTGTCAAATTGATAATTCTTGTTCATTTTATTATCCCCCTTTGTTTTAAGTATTTTACCATACCTTTATTACAAAAAAAAGAGCATTAAATTTTTTATTTCTTTTTTAGCAATAAATCTTTTATTTCCTTTAAAAATTATACTCAATTGTAGATAATTTCAATTAGAAAGCTATTTAAAATGAAAGACTACAAAAAAAGGAAAGTTATCTTTCCTCTATACTATGCTTATTAATAATAATGATTACAAACATTGACCATATCTTCTATATAAGTGCGACCATCTGAAATGATATCATCACTTAAAACACACTTTGAAAGCAACCCTTTTTTACAAGAATATGTTTCTCTCATTAAAGGTAAATCTTGTTTTTGACATAATTCAATAATTTGATCCATTTGTTTATTTTTCAAACAGAACAAATTAAATAATGCAACATTTCTAATATATTGCCTTGATAATTTACAAATAAATTCTTCTAATTCCTTATCTTTCAAACAAGGATATTCCTCAAACCCAATTACCAGTAAATCAATTTCTTCATGAAAATTAAAATCAGTCATAGGTTTTGCATAAGTACGTGCATATCTTGCCATGTCTTCAGCAAGTAATTTTGCTTCTTTACAATGAGTTGTATATACGACCTGTACTCTCATATGACCACCCTTTCCATCTCACCTTATTATAATGACATAATATGAACTGAAAATAAACATTTGTCCTTATCATTAAAAAAAGAATTGAATAGTGTAAAGAGAAGGAGGTTTTTATGAACATTTTTCAAGACAATCAGAATTGTTTTCAACCCTATTTTATGAACAACGCAATACAACAAGAAAAAAATCCTAAACTATTCGATCCACAAGAAGCTATCATGTTAGGTAATTTATTTAAAGATCTATATATGACTTATAATGGATTTTCTAACTACTGTTTACAACCACAGAATCGTAGACAACAAGCTTTATTAGAAGTACAAATGTATGGATTTGTTGCTCATGAAATAAACTTGTATCTTGATATGCATCCAAATAACCAAAGAATGGTAGAATTATATACTGAATATGCTAAAAAAACAAAAGAAGCTACAGCTGCTTATGAAAAAGAATTTGGACCATTATCTGTACAAGATACACCAAACAAAACCCCATTTGAATGGGTTCAAGGTCCTTGGCCTTGGGAATATCAAAACTAAAAGGAGGAATTTATTGAATGTGGGCTTATAGCAAAAAATTGCAATATCCTGTCTCTATAAAGAATAAAGATTTATCGATGGCAAAATATATTATTACTCAATTTGGTGGTCCAAACGGAGAGTTAGGAGCTTCACTACGTTATCTTACACAAAGGTACGCTATGCCAGATGATAAAGGAAAAGCTTTATTAACTGATATAGGAAGTGAAGAACTTGGCCATATGGAAATGGTTTCATCAATGGTGCATCAGCTAACTGCTGGAGCAACAATGGAAGAAATAAAGGCAGCTGGATTAGAAGCAAACTATACTGAACATGGTGTTTCTCTCTATCCAACAGATGCCAATGGTGTGCCATTTACAGTTCAATACTTTGCAGTTACTGGTGATCCAGTGGCAGATATAGCAGAAGATCTAGCTGCTGAGCAAAAAGCGAGGGCGACTTACGAACATCTCATGGATTTAACTAATGACCCAGATTTATTAGCACCTCTTTCTTTCTTGCGACAACGCGAAATTATCCACTATGCAAGATTTAAAGAGTTATATGATGAATATGTTAAAAAATATTATCAACCTGATTTTAATCAAAACTGCTAAAGAGGATGTTACACATCCTCTTCTCTTTATTTTATATCATCATTATTGTGATTGCTGATATGCAATAAACAATCCTAATACAGCAATAATTGTTGTAAATAAATCTTCTACAAAAAGACTCTTACAACCTGTCACAAATAAATCAATCAAATTTAAATGTTGGAGTCCTACTCCTAATTGTTGTAATGGCAAATACATCATTGTCATTTCACCAACTATGAAACAGACAAGCGTCACACACACACTCACAATAGCAACCTGTTGAGAACGCACACCTGCAATTCTTGTCACTGCCATAGCAATAACATATCCACAAATCAAATAAAATATTGATGACGTTATACGCAATGTTGAAATGACAACACCTAAGATGATTCCAACTGCTATCGCTACTACAAGACCACCTAAAATTGTTTTCACCCATTGAGAAGAATCTAGAAATTGATCATTATTTGATCTAAAGTATTTCTTTGCTTCTTGTTTTTCTTGATATTCCTTAAACTTATCCTGGAATGACATTATTCTTCACCTGCAATTTCTTTAATATATTCAAGCACCTGATTATGCAATTCATCTCTATCTAAAGCAAAATCAATAGTTGCTTTGATAAACCCAAATTTATCACCAACATCATAACGAACACCTTCAAAATCATAAGCATAGACTGCCTGACGATCCATTAAACGCTTAATTGCATCAGTTAATTGTACTTCTCCTCCAGCACCAGATTCTTGAGTTTCTAGTAACTCAAATATTTCAGGAGTCAATACATATCTACCTAAAACAGCCATTTGGCTTGGCGATTTATCAATTTCTGGTTTTTCAACCATACTAGACAATTTCACAAGCCTTCCTTCATGACTATGCATCCTATCAAGTTCAACAATTCCATATTTACAAACATCTTCTTTAGCAACTGTTTGTACACCAACAACAGAAGATTTTGTTTGTTCATAAGCATCAATTAATTGCTTTAAAGCAGGCTTACTATTTTTATTGACAACAACATCATCACCCAATAAAACTGCAAATGGTTCTTCACCAATAAAAGTCTTTGCACACAAAATAGCATGTCCTAATCCCTTTGGTTCTTTTTGCCTTATATAGTATATATTCGCCAAATTAGCTATATCTCTAATTAATTTCACTTGTTTATCTTTTCCAGAAGCTTTCAATCTTTCTTCCAATTCATAATTCACATCAAAATGATTTTCCATTGCATGCTTATTACTATTTGTTATAACAAGGACTTCCTCAATTCCACTTGCTACTGCTTCTTCAATAATATATTGAATTGTAGGAATATCTACAATTGGTAACATCTCTTTTGCTAAAGCTTTTGTCGCCGGTAAAAACCTTGTTCCTAAACCAGCAGCTGGAATAACTGCTTTTCTCACTTTTTGACTTTTCATAATATTCTCCTTTAATTAACCAAATCACTATATTTTGATTTTTTCTTATATGTATGAATATGTAATATAATATATGTAGCAATAAATCCTCCAATCATACCAGCAACATGACCTGATAATGATATGGATGGAACAACAACGGATATGAACAGCATCAATAACAGATTGGGTGCCAATTGTCTAAAAACATCCAAAAAGATATCCCGATATTTAAGTGCCAATGCTCCTAATGCTCCAATTAAGCCAAAAATCACACCACTAATACCACCACTGACTGTATTGGCCTCAAAACCATTTATCAGGTACAATAAATAAGGCAACCCTGTTGTTGCAAGAGCACTAATGAATAGTACAATGCAATACTTTTTAGGTTTCAATGATGATTCAATAAACATTCCTATTCCATATAATGAATAACAATTAACTGCAATATGAATAATTCCAAAATGAATAAAATTAGCAGTTATCAAACGATAATATTCATGATTTAATTGAACAAAAACAGGATTATATCCACCAAAAGCCATTCCTTCATAAACATTCATTTCTTCACCATAAAGTAAAAATGAAATGACATAAATAACAACACACAAAGCAATAAGAACAGATGTAACAGGTGCTCTTTTATATTGTTTTAATAATTGGTTTTTCATATTATTCATCCAGAAACTCATAAATAGACATTTGATCTATTAGAATCTCTTCTTCCTCCTCAACAACTTCATTCTTTTCAACAATTTGATCTAAAGTTAATAAAGATAGTATATCTTCATAAGTCACTTTAATCGCTCCCATTTCAAGCAATCTAATATTTCCATTATACCTATCATCATCCAATACCAATTGCTTAGTCCAGTGATAATGGAAGTTCTGTATAGTGGTAAACCACACACCCCCACTATTGATATGACTTGCTGTAATAAACTGCAGTTCACTTAATCCACACACATAGATATTTCTGTCTAAAGCATTCGTCACATTAAAATAAGCAAATGGATCAACTGCACTCATCAATACAAGTTTACCCTCTCTAATTGGTTTTGCATACGTTTTTTTCTTATCAAACATATGATCACTCACAAAACAAACTGCCTTTCCACCTAATTGTAAATGAACTTTTAACGCATAAGCATCAATGCCTTTCAAACCACTAGAAACTAAAGTTCGCTCTTCATCATAGATTTTTGTAACTAAATTCTTAGAAAAAGAATGTAATCTTTTCTCTACATTCTGCGGTCCCACAATAGAAACCATATTATGAGCAAGTGATAAATCACCAACATAATATAAGAATAATGGAGCTCTTTTTTTCAAAGAAGTCGCTAAACAGCTTGGATAATTCCCTTCATATTTTGTTGTTATGTAAATTCCTTCATTTTCTAAATTTGCTAAAGCAAACATTAAATCATTTAACGTTGATAATCTTGAAATCATTTTATATGCTATATATTCATCAATACCCAATATTTGAATCAATGTATCTTTATTCATTCCAAATAATTTAGAAGGCGACTTTTTTGATGAACTTTTCAATTTTTTCTCTACATCATACCATTCATCTTGTGTTAAGGGAGCAGTATTGTCTACAACTAAGTCACCACAAAATAAAAGAACTGCCATACTATCTAAATTTAATTGAATTCGCATTATATCCACCTACACTTTGTTAGATATTATAACATAGTTCTGACATACAGTCGATATGATATAAATAATATTTCTTATTATATAATAAATGAAATGAATAAAAAATACCAAGCAGAAGTATTGCGCAACTCTCATATCTATAAGATATAATTTTTATGATATTTTCAGATTTCAGAATACTCCTATATTTTCATAAAAATTATACAACTAAAAAAAGACGTATCACAAAAGGATACATCTTTTTATATCGTTTTTTATTCTCCCATTTTTTCTTTAACAGCAGCTTGAGCAGCAGCTAAACGAGCTAATGGTACACGGAATGGAGAACATGAAACATATGATAACCCCAATCTATGGCAGAATTCTACCGAACTTGCTTCACCACCATGTTCACCACAGATACCTAATTTAATATCTGGACGTGTTTGTCTACCTTTTTCAACAGCAATTTTCATTAATTGTCCAACACCTTCTTGGTCAACTTTTGCAAATGGATCTGCTTCAAAGATTTGTTTAGAATAGTAATCATCCAAGAATTTAGCAGCATCGTCACGGCTAAATCCATAAGTCATTTGTGTTAAATCGTTTGTTCCAAAACTGAAGAATTCAGCTTCTTCTGCAATTTTATCAGCAGTTAAAGCAGCTCTTGGAATTTCAATCATTGTACCAACTTTGTATGGTAAATCAACTCCTGCTTCTTTAATAATACTATCTGCAGTATCAGTAACAACTTTTTTAACATATTGTAATTCCTTAATATCTCCAACAAGTGGAATCATAATTTCAGGAATTACATTTTGACCTTCTTGGTTTGCAGCAATTGCAGCTTCAATAACTGCTCTTGTTTGCATTTCAGCAATTTCAGGATAAGTAACTGCTAAACGACAACCTCTATGACCCATCATTGGATTGAATTCTTTTAATGATTCAACACGTGCTTTTAAAGCATCAAAAGTCATTCCTAAACTTTCAGCTAAAGGTCTAATTTCATCATCAGTATGAGGTAAGAATTCATGTAAAGGTGGATCTAAGAAACGGATTGTGACTGGATAGATTTCCATAGCTTTAAATAATTCTCTAAAATCTGATCTTTGGTAAGGCAAGATTTTTTCTAATGCTTCTTTTCTTGCTTCTACTGTTTCTGCAGTAATCATACGTCTAAAGTTGAAAATTCTTTCTTCTTCAAAGAACATATGTTCAGTTCTACATAAACCGATACCTTCAGCACCAAATTTACGTGCTTGTAATGCATCTCTAGGAGTGTCTGCATTTGTTCTTACTTTCAATGTACGAACTTCATCAGCCCATTCCATGAAAGTTTCGAAATCACCACTAATTTCTGGTTCAACAGTTTTGATTTGTTCACCATAAACATGACCAGTGCTTCCATCTAATGACATATAATCACCTTCATGATATTTTTTACCATCAGGTGTTGTTAATATTTTTGTTTCTTCATCAATCTTTAATGAACCACATCCACATACACAGCAAGTTCCCATACCTCTTGCAACAACTGCAGCATGTGATGTCATACCACCACGGATTGTTAAGATACCATGAGCAATATTCATACCTTCAATATCTTCTGGAGATGTCTCAAGACGAACTAACAAGATATCCTGAACACCATTTTTATGAGCTTCGATAACGTCTTCAGCAGTGAAATAAATACGTCCAGTTGCAGCTCCAGGAGATGCAGCTAAACCTGTTGCAACAACATGTGCACAACGTAAAGAAACATCATCAAAATTAGGATGTAACAATTGATCTAATTGCTTAGGTTCAACCTTTAATAAAGCTTCTTCTTTTGTAATCATACCTTCTTGCACTAAATCTACAGCAATTTTTAATGCGGCAGCAGCAGTTCTCTTACCATTACGTGTTTGAAGCATGAACAATTTACCATCTTCAATTGTAAATTCCATATCTTGCATGTCTTTATAGTGATCTTCAAGAACTTTATTGATTTTTACAAACTCATCATAACAATGAGGCATAACTTCCTTCAAAGTATCAATTGTTTGTGGTGTACGAATACCAGCCACAACATCTTCACCTTGAGCGTTCATTAAATATTCACCATATAATTTCTTTTCACCAGTTGCTGGGTTTCTTGTAAATGCAACACCTGTACCAGAAGTTTCACCACGATTACCATAAACCATTTCCTGAACATTAACAGCAGTTCCCCAGCTACCTGGGATATCGTTCAAACGTCTATAAGTAATAGCACGGTCATTGTTCCATGATCTAAATACAGCCTTAATTGATTCCATCATTTGTTCTTTTGGATCTTGAGGGAAATCAACACCAGCATGTTTTTTGTATTCAGCTTTGTAAATTTCAACAACTTCCATCAAATCTTCAGCAGTTAATTCTGTATCAAATTCAATATTTTTTTCTTCTTTAACTTTATCAAACATTCTTTCAAATGAACTTTTTGGGAATCCCATAACAACATCAGCAAACATTTGAATAAAACGACGATAACTATCGTATACAAAACGTGGGTTATTTGTTGCTGTTGCAAACTCTTTTGCAACTTCATCATTTAAACCTAAGTTCAAAACTGTATCCATCATACCAGGCATTGATGCTCTTGCACCTGATCTTACAGAAACAAGAAGCGGATTTGCAGCATCTCCCATTTTCTTACCTGTAATTTTTTCAAGTTCAGCAAGTTTTTCATAAACTTGTTCTTCGATTTCTTTAGAAATCACTTTTCCGTCTTCATAGTATTTAGTACAAGCTTCTGTAGTGACAGTAAACCCTTGAGGTACTGGTAAACCAATGTTAGTCATTTCAGCTAAGTTAGCACCTTTACCACCAAGTAGGTTTTTCATGTCTTTGTTACCTTCACTAAATAGGTAGACATATTTTTCCATTTCTATTCCTCCTTTATTACTACTTTATCTATTATACACTATGTGAGTGCTTACATTCAACCTTTAATTGCCTGAATTTGTGAAAAAAAGAACAGAGTCATTTCGACATCTGTTCTGCTATTTTAAATTATGCTTAATATATCATTGGAATTTAGATTTAAACAAAAAATAAATTATCTATCGCTTGCGTACTCTAATTGTACACGACGTTGATTTAACTTTTGTTTTTGACATCCTTTTATTGCTTTATGACTCACTTTTGGTTTGATATCAACAAAAGTGAATTTTCTTTTAATTGTAATATCGCCAATATCACTGCTCTTAATTTTTCCATACTTCGTTAAGAATTCAATAACATCTTTAACATTAATTCTATCCATTGAACCACAAGTCATAAAAACACGGTCATATTGTGATCCAGCAGATGTTTCTTCCTGATAATCAAAACCAACACGTTGTTGATAACACATTGATAATAATGTTGCCATAACATCTGTTCTCATATCATGAGGAATATCTTTAATAGTATCCATAAAAACATCCTTATGAGATTTTAACATTTCTTCCTGTACATCAAATAATAACTCTTTTATTTTTTGATCAAATATTTCTTGATTTGAAGGAACATCTAATTTTTCAATATGACTATTTGTTCTTTTTTGGATAGACATTAAGAAATTCTTTTCTCGATTGGTAACAAGTGAATAAGCTTCACCTTTTTTATTTGCTCTACCAGTTCTTCCAATTCTATGAATATATAATTCTTCATCTTGTGGCATTTCATAATTAATAACATGTGAAATGTTATCGACATCAATTCCTCTAGCTGCCACATCTGTAGCAACCAAATATTGAATATGTCCACTCTTAAATCTTTTTAATGTATTCGTACGTTGATTTTGTGATAAATCACCATGCATTGCCTCAACATCATAATGTTTCTGTTGCATTGAAGCAACAACTTCATCAACACTTCTTTTTGTTTTACAGAAAATGATTGTATTTTCCATTTGTCTTGAATCTAAGATTCTACATAATGTTTCAAATTTATTTGTTGGTCTTGTTTCAAAATAATATTGAGAAACTGTAGAAGCTGTTTTTGTTTTTGATTTGATTTGAATATGCATATAATCATCCTGCATATAATTGCTCGCAATCTTTTTGATTGTTGCTGGCATAGTTGCAGAAAATAAAACTGTTTGTTTATTATCTGGTGTTGCTTTCAAGATTGTTTCAATGTCTTCAACAAATCCCATATTCAGCATTTCATCAGCTTCATCTAATACCATAAAATCAATATTATTAATTTTCAAAACACGACGACGCATCAAATCCTGCACACGTCCAGGTGTTCCTACAACGATATCTGCACCACGTTTTAAATCTTTGATTTGTCTTTCAATATCACTTCCACCAAAAACACTGACAATCGATAAATTTGTACATTTGCCAATTCTTTTTAATTCTTCATGAATTTGCAATGCCAATTCACGTGTTGGTGATAAAATCAAAGCTTTAACATGTTTACCTTCTTTTTGTATTTTTGATAACAAAACACTCCCAAAAGCCAATGTTTTTCCTGTCCCAGTTTGTGCCTGCCCAATAATATCCTGTCCTTCTAGTAAAACTGGTATTGATTTTTCTTGAATAGGTGAAGGACTCACATATCCCATCATCTCAATCCCTTTTAATACATCACTTGATAACCCTAAATCTTTAAATGTTACTTTATTCATAATTTCCTTCTTTCTTTGCTTACGTATCTATTGTATTGTTTTATCCACTTGGAAATGTATGTTTTCTTTGGCATTTCCCTACAATCACAAGATAGACTCTTTGCAAATCAAGGTCAACGCTAAACATATTCATTTTCGACTACTACTGTGCATTTCATACCTACAATATTGAAGATTTCCAAAAAGAAAACCAGGAACAATGATCTCCTGGTCTTTTCAGTCGCATTTTTTCTTCATCGAGATAATAACACAATACACCTCAAATAGCAAGTTTTATTTCATAAACTTTTTTTCTGTAACTGATAAATATAAGGTCTGACCTGCGAAATAAAGTAGAGTGAGCCTGTAATGAAAACAACACCATTATGATGGAATGATTCATCAATTGCTTTTTTCCAATCTTTTTCAATTTTTACTGGAAAATTCTCAGCTAATTTTTCAGCACTTTGTGCGCGATAAAAATCAAATTCACAAACAGTCACATCATCTGTTAATTTTAATAACTTTTCAATCATAGCATGAGTATCTTTATCCCTCAAGGCACTAAAGATGATTTTAATATTTTGATATTTCTTAGCTGACTGATAAAACGCTTCAATACCTTCTTTATTGTGAGCACCATCAATAATCATTAAAGGTTTATCACAAACAACTTCAAAGCGTCCTTCCCAAACAGCATCTCTTAAACCTTCTAATAAAGTTTCTTTATTTAAAATAATATATCCATTATTCTTAAGATAAAGCAAAATTTCAATTGCTAAAGCACTATTTTCACATTGATAACGAGCCCCAGTTTGTAAGACAACATGATAAGTTGCATAATCAAATGAAATTGTATTTTTATTTTCTTCAATATTTTGAATATCTTGAACCTTAATAAATTGACTATGATGCTGTTGGCATAGTTCTTTAAAAACATTTAGGCACCCCAGCTTTTTTTCTCCTGTTACAAAAGGAATGCAGTCTTTAATAATACCACCCTTTGTAAAAGCAATTTTTTCATATGTATCTCCTAAGTATTCTGTATGATCCAAACCAATATTTGTATTGGCACTGATGATTGGAGCAACTATATTTGTCGCATCCAATGCACCACCTAATCCAACTTCGAATACCGCAAAATCTACACGATGTTTCAAAAAAAACATAATTGCAATAAAAACTTCAATTTCAAACATAGATAATTCATATTCTAACCATAAAGACATATAACGATTTGCATAACAAACAATTTCATCATCTTGAATATGCTGATTATTAATACGCATAATCTCTAATCTCGTTACCAAAACTGGCGATGTAAAGGTTGCTACACGATATCCTTCTTTTTGTAATACAGAACGGATATAATTAGTAGTAGAACCTTTCCCATTCGTTCCGCCTATATGAATTGTCTTTAACAAAGTTTGAGGATTACACATATCATTCATAAAACGTTTAAAATTATCCAATGCATAAACACGGTCTTTTTGACTTGCTATAAAATCATGAACCTGATTGTAATTGCTAAACTTTTCTTCATTAACACTATGATACACCATAGGTACAAAACGTATACCATTAACCACTTGCTCATCATGTACTTTTTGAAAACCTTGGCTTCGATAAAATGTCTCTGCAGATGGTGCTGAATTCACATATACATCACCATACATAAGTTGTTTTGCAGATTCCAAAAGTTTTGTTCCTATATGCTGTCCTTGATATGCTGGATCAACAAAAAGACTTTGAATATCTTTTAAATCACGAATTCCAATAACTCCAACTAACTTTTCGTCAAATGCTCCAAGCATTAAAAGATGCTGCTGTTTCATTAAAGAGAGAATATGCTCATCATTAAAAGATGATAAAAACATTTCTATACCTTCCGCAACATACGTTGGTGCTATCTGTCGCATAAACACATCTTTAATTAACTGATTGGCTTCGCTAACCTCGTGTCCTCTTAATATTCTTATATTCATATATACTCCTCACTAAGAAAAAAGCAGCCTGAGCTGCTTTTATATCTTTTCAAATCGATCTACATCAACCACAAACACTGTTGCTCCACCAACCAAAACATCTACCATAATTGGAGTAAAAAATTCTCCCATTTCTGTAGGTGGAACTGTTGGTTCTTTTTCAACACGTTTTCGTGCATGCGCTTTGATAATTTCTAATGCAGGATCAACTTTATCATCATTGGTTCCAATAAAGAAAGTTGTATTTCCTTTCTTTAAGAATCCCCCAGATGTTGCAAGCTTTGTTACAAAGAAACCACCTTCTGTTAAAGCAGATTGAACAGTAGAACTGTCATCATTATTGACAATGGCAATTATAAGTTTCATAACATTACCCCCTTCTTAATTATATATTAGCACTTTTTCCAAATAATTACACTCATTTTTTATTATCTTATATCATTTCTCCATGTTGCTTAGGCAAAAAACGATCACAATAAACTTGTAAAGCATAACTATCTGTCATTCCAGACAAATAATCACTGACAATTAATTCATTAGGTGTTTCTTGATAAGTTTCAATCATTTTTCTCACATGATTATCAATCCCAGAATCATCATTTCCATCATCTGTTAAATCATCATAAAAAGCATTGTATAACTGTTTGACGAGTCTTGTCAATTTTTCGTTTTCCTTAACTAATGTAGGATGATGATGAATATGTGTAGAAATAAATCCAAAAAGAACTTCTAAGGCTTGATAGACTTCTTCTGAGAACTCCAAATAAGGTTTACGATAACTATGAATAACAATATCACCAATTAAACGATTAATCATTGATTTGTTATCTTTTCCTAAAACATTAACGACTTCTTCAGGCAAATCATCTTCCTTAATAATTCCAACTGTCATTGCATCTTCAATATCTTTACCAACATATGAAATCACATCTGAAATACGTACAACACACCCCTCCAAAGTCATTGGAGCAATTTTTTTAGAATAATCTTCAACATGCCAGCACTTCTCATATTCTTCCCAGAATTGCGCAATTGTCTTATTCTTATCAGGTTTATAAATTCTTGAAAGAATCTCACCATTATGACATAAAATTCCATCAAGAACCTGTAAAGAGACATTATATCCAATTCCTTTTCTTTCAATAAACAACAAATGTCTTACACTATTAGCATTATGATTGAAATATCCAAATTGTCTTTCTTTCAAACAATCATCAATGGCTTTCTCGCCAACATGTCCATAAGGTGCATGACCTAAATCATGTCCCAATGCAATAGCTTCAATTAAATCTAAGTTTAAATTTAATCCTCGTCCAATTTGTCTTGCAATTCTTGATACCCATTGAACATGTAAAGAACGTTTTGTAATATGAACATTACTAAAGAATGATAATGCCTGTGTCTTATCAACATATCTTGAATAACTTTTTGAATAAAGAACACGATCTATGTCCTTTTCAAATGGCCAGCGAATATCAAATTCAATTAATGGCTTATGGGTATGTTTAACCTTAATGCACTCACTATTTTTGGTTGCATAAGGAGATAATCTTTCATCCATGAGTCTTGTTTCTACTAACGATGTGTGTATAATTTTGTCTTCTTTTTTCAAAAATATCACTTCCTTTGATTTCTTTATAATTTATAGTATAATACTTGTGGTGATCTTATGCAAAATAATATGCAAAACAATTTAATTAACTGGTATCATCAATACCATCGACAATTTCCCTGGCGTGAAACTGAAAATCCTTATTTTATTTGGATTAGTGAAATCATGCTTCAACAAACAACGACTGAAGCTGTGATTCCTTATTTCAATCGCTTCTTAACGACTTTTCCTACCATTACTGATTTGGCAACAGCTTCACTAGAAGACGTTTATAAACTCTGGGAAGGATTAGGATATTATCGTCGCGCAAAACATATCCATGAAACTGCAAAAATCATTGTTCATCAATATAATGGGATATTTCCAAATACCCACAAAGAAATTCTTGCTTTAAAGGGAATTGGTCCATATACAGCTGGTGCTATTTGTTCAATTGCTTATCATATGCCTACTCCTGCCATTGATGGCAATGTTTTAAGAATTATATCGCGTCAATATTTACTAAAAGATAATATTGCTGAAACAAAGACACAAAAACATATTACCAGTATTGTTGCTGAGTTACTTATGGGATATGATGCTTCAGCTTTTAATCAAGGCTTAATGGATTTAGGAGCAACTATTTGTCGTCCATTGAATCCCAAATGTGATCAATGTCCAATTCAAAAAACTTGTTTGGCTTATCAAAACAATCAACAAAAAGTTTTACCAATCAATATAAAAAACATTAAACATAAAGAACTTCACTATATTACTGGAATCATTACATACCAAGATCAATTTCTTTTGTTTCAAAATCCACCAGGTCTATTAGAAAATCTTTACGGTTTTGTACAATATGAATGTGAAAGTCCATATCGTTTTCAGGAAGAATTCGAAAATCAATATCATCTTCCTCTATCTATTGTGTCATATATTCAAGATATTAAACATGTCTTTACACATCGGACATGGCATATGCACATTTATCACTTTGTTTTAGACAAACCAATAAAAGGTCTTTATACACTTGATGACATTCACAACTTACCATTATCAACAGCACATTTAAAAGTTTTAAAATCATTCCTTAAACATATGAAATAATAATTCAATTTATTGATTTTTTGACAGCAATCTTTGATTGCTGTTTTATTATACAAGGCAAACAAACGCATACATAATGAAAATACAGAGTATGGAAATACTCTGTACCTCTTTTAATCGTCTTGAGTCTCATCATCATTTTCGTAACGTTCAATAATTCGTTGAACAACCGGATGTCTTACAACATCTAGTGCACTTAAATAAACAAATCTAATTCCTGATACATTCTTCAAGATATGCAAAGCTCGTCTTAATCCACTCATTGTCCCTCGTGGTAAATCTATTTGAGTAACATCACCTGTAATAATCATCTTTGAATTAAACCCTAAACGTGTTAAAAACATTTTCATTTGGGCATCAGTTGTATTTTGTGCTTCATCCAATATAACGTAAGCATCTTCTAATGTTCGACCACGCATATAAGCAAGTGGAGCAATTTCTATTGTCCCCTTGTCAATAAGGCGTTCAGTTTGTTCTTGACCCAACATATCATATAAAGCATCATAAAGTGGCCTTAAATAAGGATCTACTTTTTCCTTCAGATCGCCTGGTAAAAACCCCAGGTTTTCCCCTGCCTCAACTGCTGGTCTTGTCAAAACTATCTTTTGAACTTCGTTATTTTTTAACGCCTGAACAGCGAATATAACAGCTAAATATGTTTTTCCTGTTCCAGCTGGTCCTATTCCAAAAACCACATCATTATTCTTCAATGCGTAATAATATTCTTTTTGCCCTAATGTTTTAGGATAAATAAGTTTACCACTCATTGTTCTCGCAATTTTAATCTGATAAAGTTCATCTATCGCCTTTAAATTATGTGTTTCAGATAATTTAAGAGTATACATGACATCTCTCTTGCTAATTGTTTTCCCTTGTTTTACAAGTTTCAATAAAGCATCCAACACTTCTTTAATCTGCTTTCTTTTGTCATCATCATCATTCAAGACAATTTCATCACCACGGACAATCATTTCTGTTTGAAATGTATCTTCTAGTATCTTTATATTTTCTTCTTGATGACCAATGAATCTTTTAACTTCATCTATTGTATAAGAATCTAGTTTAATGATTTCCTTCATTCTCTTCTCCTTTAATGGCTATATCTTCTAATAAAGTATAATGTACTTTTAATGTTATTTTACTACGAGTCTTTGTCATTTGTAAAACATTTTCTTTATCAATTACTGCATCAGTTGGAAGTTTCGCTCGAATAGACAATAACAATTGATAAAAAACTTCCCCTTGATCCTGATTTACATTCTTGACACTTGCTTCATATTGATTAAATGTATATGCATATACATGCCCTTTAACAGGAATAATCTTTGTTTCATTTTGAGTAGATATCAGAGTGTTTTCAACAAGTAAATCACCTTTTTTTACATAATCATTTTTCTTGATTTTAATTAAACCACTATCTACATCAAAAGACTCAATCATACCATCTTTTTTGGCATACAAATTCTGATAATCATCTTTTTCTTTCTTATCCTGTTTACGTTTTGTATATTCAACATGAAATACACTCCCCACCTGATAAATATTAATATATTCAACCTTATCCTTGTAAATCGTTTTAAAATTAGAAAGAATCTCATTTAATCTTTCATAACTCTTTAAAGGAGACAATATATCAACATGTTCCTTCTTTAAATCCGTCATCATTTGTTTGTTGACTTGGGGCATTGTTCCAATAATTTGAATATCAAAAACAAAATAAGAACATGCAATCACAGATGCCATAAAACATACAACTCCTAAAATATTTAAATACTGGCGAGATAAAAAGAGAACATATTTCAATAACCCAATTGTTTTGATATAATGTACTGGTTGCTCAAATGCTCGTAATGTGTACCTTTGATATGTAGGGATATAGAAAGTATACATATCATCTTTTAATCTCAAATGTAAAAGTTTAATTTTTTTGTTTTTTGCATACCTTAACAGCAGATAAATATATTGTGCATCTATATAACAAAAATCATACCCTATTTTCATCATATTCAATCACTTTCACATGACCATTTAAACGTATTTCATTTTGGTCATAATAATATATTTCCAATTTTTCTCCTCTCACACACAAACAATATTGATCCATTTGTATCTTAAAGAGATTTTGGTCCATCATCAGTATTTCTTTATAATCTTTCACAAATAATTGATTTTTATCTATAAGAAGCATGCAATCACCTCAACCTATTATATGAAAAACAAAAAAAAGAAGAACAATAGTTCTTCTTATCTTTGTTTACCTTTATTTTTTCTAGCAGCTTCTGATTTCATTTTACGTTTTAAACCAGGCTTAACATAGAATTCTCTTTTACGAGCTTCTTGCAGGGTTCCTGTTCTTGAAACTTGTCTTTTGAAACGACGTAATGCATCATCTAAAGACTCATTATCTCTTACTACAGTTTTTGCCATTTTTGAACTTCCCCCCTTTACTATTAAGTACATGCGTTATTATACATGGATAATCCAAGAAAATCAAGGGTTTTTGTTAATAATCTTGATGACTTTCTTCATTATTCATCAATTGAACACCTGCAGATGTCCCAATTCTTGTCGCACCAGCATCAATAACTGCCATCATATCTTCAAAATTACGAACACCTCCACTTGCTTTTACTTCACAAGCATCACCAACTGTTTTTTTCATCAAAGCAACATCATGAGGTGTTGCACCCCCTGTACTAAATCCTGTTGATGTTTTGACAAAAGTTGCTCCAGCTTTTTTAGCAAGTTCACATACAGTAACTTTTTCTTCATCTGTTAATAAACATGTTTCAATAATAACTTTTACACATTTTCCATTACTCGCATCAACAACAGCTTTCATATCATTGTAAACAAGTTCAGTATCTCCGTCTTTTAATGCACCAATATTAATAACCATATCGACTTCATCAGCCCCATGTTCAATTGCATTTTTTGCTTCAAAAGCTTTAACTTCAGGGGTATTGGCACCTAATGGAAACCCAATAACAGTACAAACTTTGACATCACAGTCCTGTAAATAATCAGCACAATAACTAACCCAAGTTGGGTTGACACAAACTGATGCAAAATCGTAATCTTTTGCTTCTTGACATAATTTTGTAATAACTGCCTTCTGTGTATCTGCTTTTAAAGCAGTATGATCAATAAATTTGTTGTAGTTCATCTTCATCTTCTCCTTTAAATATTTTATCTATTGCTTCTAATGCTACATATTTATCACCAGGATAAGGTTCATTACCAATTGATGATGCCATAAATTGTTCATGTCCTTTTCCTAAGATTAATATGATATCGCCATGATTTGCAATTTCAATAGCTTGTTCTATTGCAATACGCCTATCTTCTATAATGACACTGACTGGCTTTTCAAGATATTCTTGAATATCTAAACAGATATCGTGAATATCTTCATCACGATTATCTTCAGCTGTTAAAATGACTTGATTACAATATTGATTGGCGAGCTTACCAATTTTCTCTCGCTTGTTATAATTCTTTTTACCTGGAGCTCCAAAAACAGCGATAATACGACCATTTGTCTGAACACTTTTTGCAAATTGAAAGACTTTTTCAAAACTTTTGGCATGTTGACAATAATCAACAATAACTGTAAACGGATAGGGATGTTCTAAAAGTTCCATACGTCCATCTACCCCTCGAATATAGCCAACAGATTCAAGAACTTGATCCATTGGCATTTCTAATGCCAACATAGATGTGATAACTGCTAATACATTAGAAATATTAAAACGCCCTAGAACTGGCACAGAAACATGTCTGAGATCATCATGAATCTGCAAATCAAATTCACTATGATCAATAAATAATTGGATATTCCTTGCCATCACATGAGCTTTATGTTCAATTCCATAGGTCAAAAGATGACAACGTATAGAATCTTTCACAAGATTATAAAACCTCACCTCATCAGTATTTAGAATTGCATAACCTTTTTCATCAATCAAGGTAAACAATTTGGCTTTAGAAGCCATCAAATGTTCCATTGTCCCATGAAAATCGAGGTGTTCTTCATAAACATTTGTAAAAATAGCGATATCAAAATGAACACCATCAACACGTTTCAACGCCAATCCATGACTAGAGACTTCCAATGTCACACCCTTTACATCTCTTTTCACCATATCATTTAAATGACGTTGCATAAAGATTGTTTCTGGTGTTGTATAAGGACATTGTTCAATAACACCAGCATATTCAATATTATTTGTACCAATATATCCCATCTTTAAATAATGAGATAAAACCTCTTTAATCATTAAAGCAACAACTGTTTTTCCACTTGACCCAGTCACACCGATCATTGTCATCTTATAGCTAGGATGATCATAAAAAACATCAGCAACACGATTCAACTCATCCAACACATTATTGACTTTAATATACAAAACACCACGATGTTTATAAGCTAATGGTTTTGAATAGACAATACATTTGGCTCCTTGAAAAACTGCATCTTCAATATATTTATGCCCATCTACACTCAATCCATCTACACAAAAGAAAATTGAATCCTTTCCAACATAGCGCGAATCACTATGTATAGAAACAACTTTAAACTCTTCTTCAACATCAAACAACTCATTTATTCTTTTCACTCTCAACACATCCAATCAATTCAGTTCCATTTTGAGATAAAATCTTCACACGATAAATATGCCCAATAGATGAATCAGGTAAATCAACATGCACCTTCAAATAATTTGAAGCATGACCAACCATTCTGTCCCCATGCCTTTCTTCAATTAAAACTTCTAATGTCTTTCCAATCTGGTAAGATGCAAATTCACTTTGCAGTCTTTGTGATAAATCCATTAAGCTTTTTACCCTATCATGTTTGACATGACCATCAATCTGATCTTTCATACGAGCAGCAGGCGTCCCCTTTCTTATTGAATAAGGAAATACATGAAGCTGATTAAAATGCATTTTTTCAATCCATTGGTAAGTCTGCTGAAATTCTTCCTCAGTTTCTCCAGGGAATCCCACAATAACGTCTGTTGTTACTGAAAGAGATGGCAATTTTTCTTTTAAATCTCTTAATTTATCACTAAATTCAGCAGTTGTATAATGGCGATTCATACGCTTTAATGTTGCATCACAACCAGACTGAATGGGAATATGTAGATGATCAACAATAATAGGTGACATCGCAATTAAATCAATAATTTCCTGCGTAATCTGACTCATTTCAATAGATGAAATACGCAAACGTTTAAGTCCCTTAATTTTCGTTGTTAAATCTACTAATAAATCATAAAACGAATAATTTTCAAAATCTTGTCCATATCCAGCTGTATGAATTCCTGTCAATACAATCTCAACAAATCCATGATCAACCAATGATTGTGCTTGTTTCAAAACACTTTCTGGTGTTCTTGAACGAATCTGTCCCCTTGCATAAGGAATAATACAATACGTACAAAAATTATTACATCCATCCTGTATCTTTAAAAATGCACGTGTATTCCTTGTAAACTCATCTATATCTAAATCTTCAAAACGCGATAGTTTCATCACATCTGCGACTTTAATTACTGGCTTTTGTGTTGTCTTATATTCATTAACAAAATCTACAATCTGATTTCTAAATTGTGTTCCTAAGACAACCCCTACCCCTTCTATAGATACAACTTCTTCACTCGCCACCTGACTATAACATCCAACAACACAAACAATTGCTTTTTCATTTTGACGGATAGCCTTTCTAATCATTTGACGTGATTTAGAGTCTCCTGTATTTGTCACAGTGCATGTGTTAATAACATACACATCTGCTTTATCTTTAAAATCAACAGCTTCGTATCCAGCTTGATGAAATAATTTTAACATCGCTTCAGATTCATAAGTATTGACTTTACATCCCAAAGTTAAAAATGCTACTGTTTTCATAAACATCCTTTCTATTTATATTTCTTCAAAACTTTTTTATAAGTCTTTTCACAAATCAAATTCTTTTCTTTCAATAAATCTAAACACTGATTGTATTGATATGTTTCAATATAATCAGCAATTTTTTTCACATCAGCAATATCTGGCGTTGCTTGACATTCCTGATCTAAAATAATCACTTTATTTAACAATTCTTTATTGTCTTTTCGATAAATATATATTGTCTTTAATTGATTATAATAAAGACAGACATGACGTTCATCTTCATAAACATTCTCAAGTGATGAAAAATTGGTCTCAAAAATATAATCACCATATAATTTTATAGGTAAATCTTGTTGCACTTTATAATTCTTTAAGTAATCTTGATGTTGTTTTAGCATCATGAGTTGATAATCATCAGTGTATCGCTTATTAACAAATGGTTCTAAATATGGAATATAAATCTGTGTTTGACTATCCTCATCATAGAAACTTGGTGCATTCTTTAAAATAGGCAAAATATCATTATCAAACATTTTTCTTTTTTCTTCATAATTTAAATAATCTAACAAATCATAATTTTGATTCATAAAAATTTCATAGGCATTTTCTATATTATGTTGTGTCAACATACCATTGTATATAACTTCATAATCAAATAAATCAAATTCATTCTTCATTTTGAGATTTAATCCCATCGCTTCTAATGATATTTTAGATTCTTCAATCTTTGTATATATTTCAGTCTTTTGAATTGATATTTTCTTACCATATTTATTTAAAGTATCAATAAATCCCACTATTTCATCAACTCCCTACTATACCCAATTACACTCAGCATATAAAGTGGTGCAGTTTCACTTCTTAAAATCCTTTTGCCTAACGAACACTCCTGAACACCTAATGTCTTCATATGCTCAATTTCAGATTGATCAAAACCACCTTCTGGTCCCACAATAATTGTTAGTGTTTGATAATTCTGTTTTAATGCTGAAGCAAAACAACATTCTTCGCCACGCTTACTTGCTTCCTCATAAGCTACTAAATTAATATCTGAAAGATATTGAAATAAATCTTTAATTGTTATTAACTGAGTTAACTCTGGTATCATTTGACGATAAGACTGCTCACTTGCTTCTTTTAAAATACGTTGATAACGTTCTTCTTTTTTCGCAAAAGTTTTAGCATCGGTTTTAATAATACTACGTTTTGACAAAAATGGAACAATTCTCTTAACTCCTAACTCTGTTGCTTTTTGTAAAACCCATTCAAATTTATCATTCTTTGGCAGGCCATAAATCAAGGTCACATTCACATCTAACTCATGGTCTTCATAAAGTTCTTCAATGCGTTTGAGTAAACCTGTTTCGATATCTGTAATTTCATATATATAAGTCTTAGCGGATGGCAAAATACAAATCACTTGATCACCATTATGGTAACGCATGACTCTTTGCATATGTTTATGGTTATAAGCATCAATTCGAATCTCTTCATCTTTTAGACATTTTTCATCAATAAAGTATCTTTGCATATACACCCTCCTTTGGCTATTTTATCACAATTCATTCCATATAAAAAGAAAAAGGATACCTTTTTCTCTTATTTGACAGTTTCTAAAATTGCACTCCTGAGGTTTTCTAAATCCTGTAGATCTGGATGTGTTACTGCTTCTTCAAAATTAGCAATCATTTGTTGAATATGTTCATCATGAGGTTTTTCTAATGACATTTTTAAGTATCTTTGTTTGACACTATCAGGCATTTTCCCCTGACACATATATGTTCCTACAATCTCATTTGTATCATCTATATAAGTTTGAACTCTTGTGAGAATTCCCTGAAAATAACTTTTATCTCCACCAAATCCTGCTGTTCCAAACAAAAATATTTTTTGATGATGTAAGCCTTTTAAGAATCTTTTTACATCTTCATCACACTCTCCTTTGTCAGTCCAAAAACCAACATAGACAAGTTCCACATCTTCTACATCAACTGAAGTTATTAAAGATTGAGCTTTGATATGAAGTTGCTGAGCAATGATATCAGCCAAAAGTTTTGTATTTCCACCTACACTCTTATAAACAATTGCACTTTTCATAATATAACCCTTCTTTCGTCAATATCATACACCTATTTATTAGACTTGAAAAGAAAAAAGCATAAGTTCCCTTATGCCTTACTTAATCCAAATTGACCATGACTATATTCCACAGCAACATGATCACCTTTTTGAATTGTTCCTTTAATCATTTCTTTAGCAATTAAAGTTTCAATATGCCCTTGAATAAAACGTTTTAATGGTCTTGCTCCAAAAGTCGGATCAAAGCCTTCTCTTGCAATCTCAGCTTTTGCTTCATTGCTAATTTCAATTGTGATTTTCTTATCTGCTAATCTTGAAGATAACTGATTGACAAATTTATCAATAATTTGATAGACAACCTTTTCGTCTAATGAATTAAACATAACTGTTTCATCAATACGATTTAAGAATTCTGGTTTAAAATGTTGCTTTAATTCCATTTCTACCTCACGTCTTGTTTCTTCAGTATTTCCTTGCAATAAATATTGAGAACCAATATTTGAAGTCATTATAATAATAGTATTTTTAAAGCTTACTACATTTCCTTTTGAATCAGTAATACGTCCATCATCTAAAACCTGCAATAAAACATTAAAGACTTCCGGATGTGCCTTCTCAATTTCATCCAATAAAACAATGCTATAAGGAGCACGTCGCACTGCTTCACTTAATTGTCCACCTTCTTCATAGCCTACATATCCAGGTGGTGCTCCAAGCAAACGAGAAACGCTGAATTTTTCCATATACTCACTCATATCAATACGAACAATATTCTTTTCACTATCAAATAACTGTTCAGCCAGACTTTTAGCGACTTCTGTTTTACCTACTCCAGTTGGTCCTAAGAATAAGAATGAACCAATTGGACGATTTTCATCATTGATTCCAGCACGTGATCTTAAAATAGCATCACTTACTTTCTCAATAGCTTCATCTTGACCAATAACTCGTTGACGTAATATTTCATCAAGATGTAAAAGTTTCTCTCTTTCAGATTCCATTAACTTATTCATTGGAATGCCAGTCCATCTCGCAATCACTTCACTAATTGTATCCACACTGACTTTTTCCTGTAATAAGGCATCTTCAGATTCCTGAGATTGAAAATCAGAAATTTCTTGATTGATTTTTGGTAACGTTTCGTACTTAATCTTAGATGCTTCTTCAAGATTTCCCTCTGTTTCATACTTATCTTTTAAGGCTTCAAAACGAACTTTTTGATCCTTTAATTCTTTAATATGATCTAGTGCCTTCTTTTCCTCTTTCCATTTATCACTCAAGCCAATCATTTGCTCATCTAATGAAGCAATACGACTCTTA
Organism: Coprobacillus sp.; assembly: GCF_984815275.1. Classification (NCBI taxonomy): domain Bacteria; kingdom Bacillati; phylum Bacillota; class Erysipelotrichia; order Erysipelotrichales; family Coprobacillaceae; genus Coprobacillus; species Coprobacillus sp. Next base: position 12,030 of record NZ_CFJNYH010000030.1, on the reverse strand, counting down.
ATTTCATCCAATCGTCTTTCATTATCCTCATTCTTATCTTCTTTCTCAATAGAAATACGCTCCATTTCAAGACGATTCTTTTCTCTTGTAATAACATCAAGTTCTTCTGGCAATGAATCAATTTCCATACGCACAGATGCGCAAGCCTCATCAATTAAGTCAATTGCTTTATCTGGTAAAAAACGATCTGTAATGTATCTTTGTGACATATGAACTGCTCCAACAATTGCACTATCTGTAATTTGGACACCATGATGTGATTCAAAACTATCTTTCAAACCACGTAAAATAGCAATTGTATCATCTGTATCAGGTTCATCAACAGTCACTTTTTGGAAACGTCTTTCTAAAGCTGCATCTTTTTCAATATATAATCGATATTCATCCAAAGTTGTAGCCCCAATACAATGGAGTTCTCCACGTGCTAACATTGGTTTTAAAAGATTAGCTGCATCCATAGCCCCATCAGTTTTTCCTGCACCCACCAATTGATGAATTTCATCAATAAAAAGAATGATATTTCCTTCAGCCTTCTTGATTTCGTTCAAAACAGCTTTCAATCTTTCTTCAAATTCACCACGGAACTTCGCACCAGCAACCAGCGAACCTAAATCCAGTTCATAAAGTGTTTTGTTTTGTAAACTTGTAGGCACATCGTTTTTAAATATACGCCAGGCCAAGCCTTCAACAATCGCTGTTTTCCCAACACCTGGTTCACCAATTAAGATTGGATTATTCTTTGTTTTACGTGATAAAATCTGCACAACTCTTCTGATTTCTTCATCACGACCAATAACAGGATCTAATTTACCATCTCGTACATCCTGAATCAAATCACGACCATATTTTGTAAGAACCTCATATTGATTTTCTGGATGAGGACTATTCACAGTATTTCCTCCTCGCATATCTTCAATTATTTTTTCTACACTTTTTTTATTCAAATGAAATTGTTGAATAATTTCCTGACACAAAGTACTTTGTGTTGCAAACAAAGCCATAATCAAATGTTCAACGCTTAAATATTCATCTTTATATTGTGACATTGTTGTTTGTGCTTTTGTAAGCAATTGATTTAAATCATAAGAAATTCTAAGTTGACTTTCATCAACACCCTCTACAACAGGTTTCTGTTGACGTTTATTTTCCAAATAGTTTATCAATCCTGCTATATCCACATCAGCCTTAACGAGAACACGATAAAATATACCACTAGTGTCTTCAATCAATGCTAACAAAAGATCCTCAATATCTACAACTTGCCGAGACATTGATAATACTTCCTGAAAAGCCTTCTGTAGTGCTTCTTGCATTGCTGCTGTCCATTTTTCTATATTCATAATCTCACTCCTTTAGCACTCTTATATCCTTAGTGCTAACTATAGTATACCACTAATTTTAGCACTGTCAACCCTAAAGTGCTAAAATTATCATACAAACTCTCTTAATGTTTTCATAAGATTTTCTTAATCAAATCATCATAATATATTATGAACACTTTCAGACATTCTTATTATTTGTTTGTTAGAATATATCTGCATTCAAATTATGGAGGTTATATTATGAAAAAAACAATTGCAATTCTTTTTGGAGGACATTCAAGCGAATATAGCGTATCACTTGAATCAGCATACTCAGTTCTTTGTCATCTAGATCATGATAAATATAACATTTATATGATTGGCATTACAAAAGATGGGAAGTGGTATCATTTTGATGGCGATATCTTAGATATTCAAAATGACACATGGTGGCAGCATCCTCTTCACGAAGTCACAATTTCACCTGATCCAACCAAACATGCACTTATAGAAATGAAAACAGATCACTTTATACTTGTTCACATTGATGCGATTTTTCCAATTTTACATGGTAAAAATGGTGAAGATGGAACAGTTCAAGGTTTAATTGCATTATCTGGCATTCCCCTCATCGGTTGTTCTGTAGCCAGTTCAGCATTATGTATGGATAAAGAACGTGCTCATCAAATTGTCAATCATGCAGGCATTCGTGTGCCAAAATCTTTTGTCCTAACATCCATGCAAGATTATCAATTGCAAAAAAACAATTTTCTCAAACTCTCTTTGCCACTCTTTGTGAAGCCAGTAAAAGCAGGATCATCATATGGGATTACAAAAGTCACTCATCTTGATGAAATAGAAAAAGCTATTGAATTTGCTTTTACTTATGATAATGAGATTCTTATTGAAGAAAATATTGAGGGATTTGAAGTTGGATGTGCAGTCATGGGAACTGATCAACTCATTCTCGGTCGTGTTGATGAAATTGAATTATCACAAGGTTTTTTTGATTTTACTGAAAAATATACTTTAAAATCTTCACAGATTCATATGCCTGCTCGTATAGATTCTCAAATTGAAAAACGCATTCAGGAAACAGCACAAATGATCTATAAAGCTTTAGGATGTCAAGTTTTTGCAAGAGTTGATATGTTCTTAACACCAGAAAATGAGATTGTCTTTAATGAAGTGAATACAATTCCTGGCTTCACATCTCACAGTCGTTTCCCAAGCATGTTGCAAGGCATTGGATATAGTTTTGAAAATATTTTAGATAAACTTATTGAAATGGGGTTAAACCATGAAAACAATTATTCTCAATAAAGCTGATATTCATAAAGGAAATTTAATTCTTATTAATTATCAGTATCCATACCATAACAATCCTGATCTTCCTATTTTAAAAGAAGATAACATTTCATTAGAAAAAAGAACATATAACTTACTCAAAAATATTCTCCAAGACATAAATCAAACACATCAAATATCTCTTGTCAGCGGTTTTCGTACAGAGGAAGAACAAACCCTTATATATAAAGATTCACTATATAACAATGGCATCGAATTTACCAATCGCTATGTTGCCTTACCACAACATAGTGAACATCAAACCGGCCTTGCTATAGATTTAGGACTCAATTCAGATCATATTGATTTTATACGCCCAGAGTTTCCACATGTAGGTGTTTGTCAAAACTTTAGAAACATAGCATATCAATATGGCTTTATTCAACGCTATGAAGAGGACAAAGAAGCAATGACACATATTGCAAATGAACCTTGGCATTTCCGTTATGTTGGCATTCCCCACTCCATGTTTATGATGGAAAAACATTTATGTTTAGAGGAATATATTGAAGATATAAAGAACTATTCTATACACAAACCATTAAATTACTATTTTCAAAATCGATTATTTTCTATATTTTATGTACCAATATTAAACCAAACAGCAACAATCACTTTAGCAGACAATGCTGTATATCAAATTTCAGGAAATAATATTGATGGCTTTATTGTCACTGTTTGGAGGACATATGCATAAGAGAAATTATCCAATGATTGATATTATGCGTATTATTGCTTCAATCCTTGTCATTGGCATTCATACATACCCATTTTTACAAATCAGTCCATCACTTGATTTTATAACAACACATATTATTGGCAGAATTGCTGTCCCTTTCTTTTTTATGACAACTGCTTTCTTTCTGTTTGAACATGGAGAACCTACACTACAAAGATTAAAAAAGACACTTAATCAACTGGGAATAATTTATCTGATATGCATCTTTATATACATTCCTATTCAAATCTATAATAATACTCTTATTCAATCAGTTCCAAATCTGATTCAGGATATTTTTATGGATGGAACATTCTACCATTTGTGGTATCTTCCTGCAACACTTATCGGAATAAGTTTGGTTTATATAATATATAAGTACTGTTCTTTAAAACTTGGATTTATTCTTGTCATCATTTTATATATTTTGTCATCATTTTATATATTATTGGTTTAGGCGGAGATTCTTATTATGGATTCAGTATTCAAATTCCTATTCTCAAAAGCTTGTATAATTCTATTTTTCAATTTTGTGAATATACACGAAATGGTCTATTCTTTGCTCCAATATTTTTATGGCTAGGAGCTTATATTGCTCAGCACCAACGCAGAATTTCCAGATATCATTGGTATATTACACTCTGTATTAGTTTTCTTTTCATGGCTGGCGAAACTATTATTTTAAATAGTTATAATATACCCAAACATGATGCTATGAATATATTTTTACCTATGTCTATGTATTTGCTTTTTATGATTATAATATCTTATACAGGTCAGCGTTATCCAAGGTGTAAAGATTTATCTTTGATGATTTATATTATTCATCCTATGATGATTGTTGTCACAAGAATGCTAGGAAAGATTTTACATTTAGAAACTTATTTTATTGATAATCATTTAATACATTTTTGCATTGTAACACTTTTATCAATAATCTGCTCATATATTTTTATCTTCATCAAGAAAGGAATGATTCAGCATGGAAAAACTCAAGTACCAAACAGATCGAAGTTGGGTTGAGATTAATTTAGATGCTTTAGAAAACAATGTTCAAGAAATATCAAAATTACTACGTTCTCGTAAACAGATTATGGCTGTTGTTAAAGCAGATGCTTATGGTCATGGAGCAATAAAAATTTCTCAAGAGTTAGAAAAATTAGGAATTGATTGTTTTGCAGTCGCAACCATTGATGAAGCTATGATATTAAGACAAAATCATATTCATGGGGATATATTAATTCTTGGTTTTACTGCACCACATCTTGCACCACTCTTATTAAAATATCATTTAATTCAAACAGTTATTGACTATGATTATGGTCAACAATTAAATGCTATGCAGCTGCCTTTACAAATCCATATAAAAATTGATTCAGGTATGCATCGTCTAGGTGCTGATTATCATGATTTAACACATATTCGACGACTTTTTGAATTACCTTACTTACATGTTGAGGGTGTATTCTCTCATTTATGTGTTGCTGACAGTTCAAAGATGGAGGACATTCATTTTACTAAGCAACAGTTCTTAAACTTTAATCAAACAATACATCAACTCCAGGAATTTGGTTATGATGTTGGCAAAGTCCACATCCAAAGCAGTTATGGTCTTTTAAATTACCCTGACTATCATTACGATTATGCTCGTATGGGAATTGCTTTGTACGGAGTGCAATCTAGTACTGATGACTATATGAAAAACCATCTGAATTTACAACCAGTTTTATCAATCCAATCACATATTGCTTGTCTGCATCATTACCCCGCCGGCTCTTCACTTGGTTATGGGAGAACATATACACTTGAAAAAGACAGTCTGATTGCAGTTGTTCCTCTAGGATATGCAGATGGACTTCCTCGTCAGCTTTCACAAAATCAAGATGTCTTGGTTCGCGGTAAAAAAATACCAATTGTGGGAAGAATATGTATGGATCAATTAATGATTGATGTGACTTCTTTAAAAGATGTACAACTCAATGATATTGTCACTTTTATTGGTCATAATCATCAACAAACAATTGGTATAGAAGAATTGGCTAAAAATGCACATACAATATCTAATGAGATTTTAAGTCGTATTGGTCAACGTCTTCCAAAAGTTTATATAAAGAAAGGAAATATCATTAATGAAAACACCCAAACGTTCTTACTATAATCAAAAACGCTCTTTTTCTAAACGTATTTTAATTATTCCTATTGTTGTTATATGCTTGACAGTTCTTATGTTCTTCCAATGGACAAGAATCCAACTGGCTTTCAAAGGATATAGTTTAACAGAACAAAATATGATTCTAAAACTTGATGACGAAGAAATCAAAAGTTTTTTAAACAATGATAAAATCAATAGTTTAGAATCTTGGAATGAATTAGAAAATGAAAATCATTATCAAGAATATGCTTATTATCAAAAATTACATAGCCAATTATCAAAGAAAGATGTTATTGCATATATTGATACATTCTATCAGAAATACTATGACAAACTTAAAGAATTAAATTATTCAGATGATGTGTTATGTCAGATGATGAAAAAAGCACAATTAAGTGATTTTGAATATATCACAAAACAGAATTTAAACTATCAGCAAACAAAATCATATCTTGATATAACAGGTGTAATTTATACTGATTTGAAAGCGTATATAGATTCACAAAAACAACCTCTTGAAGCTGTTTTATCTATCTCTTATCCATTTATCAATTCTCAAAACAAGGTGAATAGAACGTATCAAATTATTAATCCTGATTCACTTGCCACTATCATTAAAAAAGGGTTTCAAATTGCATCTGATTATATACCTAACGATCTCGTCACACCAAATATTATTTTCAGTCAGGATTGTACAAATAGACAATTAAGAAAAGAGGCATCTGAAGCTCTCGAACTTATGGCACAAGATGCTTCTAAAGAAAATTTACATCTTGCCATCAAAAGTGCATATCGTTCTTATCAAGAACAAAAAGATATTTATGATGAATATCATCAAAAATATGATCAAGTCACTGCTGATAGCCTTGTTGCCATCCCTGGGTCAAGTGAGCACCAATTAGGTCTTGGTGTCGATTTAACAAGCCAAAGTGTTATTGATGGGGAATGGCGTTTCTTTGGTGATACTCCAGAATACAAATGGGTTGTTGCCAATGCACATCGATATGGCTATATCTTACGTTATCCTAGTCACAATTCCAAGATGACAGGAACAACCAATGAACCATGGCATTTTCGTTATGTAGGTAAAGAGATTGCTAAAATCATTCATGATAATAATTGGACATTAGAAGAATATGTTTTACATTATGGTTTAGGTTCAGATTGTCTCATAACAAAATAAATATTACAAACAAACACAACCTATGCATAATAAGTTGTGTTTTATTTTGAAAATGATATTTTCCCTGTCGAAATATATTTTATATGATGACTTTTAAGATTCTTCTTTTATAGTGAAACATCAATACTCTCCACTTTCAACATTCACAAAGATGTCAGTTTAACTTTTTTATTTTTAGCATTTTAAATCAACTAACTATATTTATACATTAACAATTCATAGCTAAAAAAGAAACGTAACAAGACGTTTCTCATGATTTATTATATTTTTTAATCAACCCAACACCTATAGGATATGGTCCAGTATGGACTCCAATAGTTGCTCCAATATGCTGAATGAATATAGGTTCATTAAAACCAGATAACTTTTCTTTCAAAGAAGACTCTAAAAGTTTTTGAAACACTTCACCTTCTTTTTTATCGTAACCATAACCCACACAAAATGCATAATCATATGGGTTTAAATGATTCTCTCGAAAATAATCAATGACATTTTCAATGACTTTACGTTTTGACTTTTCCCTACCTCTTGTCACACCAGATGCAAAGATTTCCCCATCACGTAAAACAATCAATGGTTTAATCCCTAATGTCTTAGCAGCAACACCAGCAACTTTGCCAATACGTCCTCCATGAATCAAATATTCAAAATTGCCAACTGTAAAAAAGATTCTTCCTGTTTCTTTAATCATCTCAATTTTTTCAATCACTTCAGCATATTCATAGCCATTTAAACGCATTTTTCCTGCTTCTAAGACTAACAATCCTTGAAGCACAGTATTGACTGTCGAATCAATAATTGTTATACGTTGTAAAGGATAATGTGCTTCTAACATTTGTTTAGCTGTCAAAGCACTATTATATGAACCTGAAAACTTTGTTGTAATACAGATACATAAAATATCCTCTTTATTTTCTAGAATAGATTCAAAAACTCTCATATAATCTTGAACAGATGGCATAGATGTTTTAGGAAAAACATCTATGTGATCAACCATAAATTGATAAAATTCTTCAACAGAAATATCTTCTTTTTCTTTTTGATGAGTTAACCCATCTTTAGTAATATAAAATGGCACAACATGCAATTGATATTGTTCAACTAAAGCTTGTTCTAAATCACATGATCCATCCGTTACAATTTGAAACATTATTTCTTCCTTCTTTCTTTATTGCGATTGAATAAATAAAACAGATTCTGTATTTTCAACAATTGCATAATCATTATTCATTTGATTCGATACACATAAAGGATCATGTCTAATTAAATGATAGTGATTAAGAAGATAATGACATTCCTTAAGTGTAATAAAACTTTCTTTAAAGGCAAACAATGAAAAGTAATGATAACCATCTTTTGGTATTGTATGTATTCCTGGTCTTAAAACAAAGATTTTATTTTGTTGATCATATATTGTAATTGCATAATTTTGATATTGTTCTAATAGACACAAAACTGCAAGAAAATGATCCATACGCCTTTGCGTTACACCATACAAATCAATCTCATCATAGCCCTTCGCAATCGCATATTTAATAGCCAAAGCAGTATCAGTATCATCTTTAATACTTGATACTTGATCAACATCAAGTCCATTTAACAATGTTATATCTTCAATAGAATCCATATCCCCTAAAGCAATAATAGGTGTAATATTTTGCTTCAACAAATGTGAGACACCTCGATCCACACCAATATAATCAAGTGTCAAATCCCTTACATTTCCAACATCTACACCACAATAAATTCCTATTTTCATTTTAAAGAATCAATAGCCTTTTGACAATTATCTGCTTGGAAAACATAACTTCCTGCAACCAGCACATCAACACCAGCTTCTTTACACAAAAGACCTGTCTCAGCATTGATTCCCCCATCAACTTCAATAATAAAGTGTCTTCCATTTTTTAGAGAATGTAATTTTCTAATTTTATCAATTGCTTGATGTTGGAAAGACTGTCCTCCAAATCCAGGTTCAACACTCATAACCAAAACCAAATCTACATCATCTAAATACTTTTCAATTTCATCAACCTGTGTTGTTGGTTTAATGCTTAAACCAACATGAATTCCTTGATTTTGAATATGTTGAATTAACTCTCTTGTTGATGTTTCGTTTGCCATTGCTTCAACATGAAATGTTATTAATGAAGCTCCAGCTTTAATAAATTCATCAACATACTTCATAGGATGACTAATCATCAAATGGACATCTAAATACATATCAGTTACTTTTGATATATCTTTTAAAATACTATAACCAAATGAAATATTAGGAACAAAATGTCCATCCATAACATCATAGTGAATCCAATCAGCACCACATGCTTTTATCATATCCAAATCTTTCTTTAATTCAGCAAAATTTGCTGATAATACTGAAGGTGCAACCTTAACCATATTTCTTCTCCTTTAATGCTTTTGTTTCTTTTAAGAACGATAAATAATCTTCATACCTTTCCTGGGATATCCTTTCATCAGTGACCGCCTCTTTAACTGCACAATAAGGTTCACTATCATGAAGACATCCTCTAAACTTACAGAGTTGTGATAACTCTTCAAAATCATGATAACTATGAGCAAGTTCAATTGGTTCCATTGTTAATTCTAATGAAGAAAAACCAGGAGTATCGGCAACATACCCATCATACATCTTTAACAGTTCAACATGACGTGTTGTATGCTTTCCTCTTCCCAAAGCTTTAGAAATCTCATTTGTTTCAATATTCAAATGAATATCTAATGCATTAAGAAGGCTTGATTTGCCAACTCCGCTTTGACCAGTGATAACAGTGACTTTTTTCTTGAATAAGTGTTTAATCTCCTCTATCCCTTGGTTTTCTTGTGCACTTACATAATAAACACGATATCCAGCTGCTTCATATGGAAACATGAGTTGATGAACATCTTTTTGTACAGCTAAATCCATTTTAGATATACAAATTAGTGGCTCAATATGAAGATGCTCAATAAGTATTAAAAATCGATTTAATAAAAGCGTGTTTAAATCAGGCTCTTTAGCAGAAAAAACCAAAAGTGCCTGATCAACATTACAAATAGGAGGTCTCACTAATGCGTTTTTTCGTGGCAAAAGTTTAAGAATATACCCTTCCACTTCATTTTCTATAGAGAATTCACAAAAATCTCCTACCAATGGCGTTTGATCATTTTTTCTAAATTTTCCTCTTGCCCGACACTGATATATTTTTTCCTCACTCTCTACATAGTAAAATCCAGATAACGCTTTAATAATTCTTCCGCTTTGCATTTACACACCTCTTTCTTTAATTTGTTGGATTTGTTGTAGTTCCACTATCATTTCCTGAATTGTTTGGTTCATCAGTCCCAGGAGTTGTTGGATTATCAGCAGGTAAATCAGGTTTATGATCATAATATTCTAATATAATCTCCTGATTTTTCTTATATACCACTGTAAAAGCTTTAATTGATTGACTTTGAACCACATTGATTTTCATTGTTTGAATTTCAGCAGCTGTTGTTGGTGGTGTCAGGACTTTCAAAGTGACTTTAAATCCTGCTTTTTCAAGAATATCTTTTGCTGTTGTAATATCTTGACCATAAACATTTGGCACAGTTGATTCATAACCTTTAGAAACAGTTAAAGTAATAGTCGTTGATTTTGCTTCATCAGGTTTCAATTTTTCTCCAGAATCAAGAGACTGACTGATGATTTTCCCCTTATCAACTGTATCACTTATTTCCTCTTCTTTTTTAACATTCAAGCCAAGTTCTTCCAAATTCTTAGCAACCGTTTCAAAATCTTTACCAGTGTAATCCTCAATCACAACATATGTTCCTGAAGATACCGTTAAAACAATTGTATCTCCTTTTTTTACTGCCGTTAGTGGTGCTGGATCAGTTGTAATAACTCGTCCCTCTTCCACATCATCACTTACTTCCTGTTTCACAACATCATCAACCTTAAAACCTTCATCTGTCAAAATTGTAATAGCCTCTTCTTTAGTCATATTTCTGACATCTCTAAGTTTAATCGTATCTGCTGGTTTTAAGAAAATAAAATAAATAAGCAAGAAAATGAGTAAAGCACCTGCGACACAGCCACCTATAATTGCTATTTTCTTTTTATCTATTGTTTTTTTAACCTCTTCGACTTCCTCTTCAATAGGTGTTGGACGCATTTGCGTTTGCGTAAAGAAGTCTTTTTCCTCAGCCACAATTGTTGCTGATTCTTCTCCATCGTGATAATCAAAAACAAGCTTTTCTTCATTATCACGTGTTAAACATGTCATTAAGTCTTCCAACATATCATTAGCATATTGATAACGATCTTGAATATTCTTCGCTGTTGCTTTTATAATGATATTTTCAACTGATTGAGGAATAGAAGGATTAAAAGTTCTCACTGAAGGAATATCATCACGCATATGCTTTAAAGCAATATTAACAGGTGATTCACCATTAAAAGGTACCTCTCCCCTTAATAATTCATAAAAAACAATTCCCAATGCATAAATATCACTTTGAGATGTCGCTTTTTCACCACGTGCTATTTCAGGCGCTAAATAATGTAATGACCCCATAATTGTATCTGTTTGAGTGACTTGTGATAAAGATTGGATAGAAGCAATACCAAAATCTCCTATCTTAACAACACCACTATCTGTAACCATAATATTTTGTGGTTTTAAATCTCTATGAACTATCCCCATAGAATGAGCTTTAGCAGTTGCACTCACAACCTGTCGCATAATGTCAACAGCTTCTACAAAATGAAGAGCTCCACGTTTACGAATCAACTCTTTTAAAGTTTGTCCTGGGACATATTCCATAACAATATAATAATCGTCTTCTTCATCACCTACATCATAAATTTCAACGATATTTTTATGTGATAAAGCAGCTGCTGCACTTGCTTCACGATGAAAACGTGTGACATAAACAGGATCTCCTGTTAAAGATGAACGCATAATTTTAACTGCAACAGTTCTTTTTAAAATCTTATCATCAGCCAAATAGACATCAGCCATTCCACCTTGACCAATCAAGTCCTTTAAGACATAACGCCCAGCAATTGTTTTATTAACATGACTCATTGTTGACAACTCCTTTTTTTGATATTAATGCAAAACCAATGTTATCTTTACCACCATAAGTATTTGCACTTTCCATTAATTCTTTCCCCATTTTTTCAAGACTTAATTCTTTTTGTAAAATATCTATTAATTGTGAATCGAACAAAGAATTATACAATCCATCCGAACATACTAAAATAATACCATTATCAATTTCTTGAAACATAAAAGAAATCTTTAAAATATCACTAACCCCAACAGCCTGTAACAAAACA
>NZ_CFJNYH010000029.1:0-46000 GCF_984815275.1 Coprobacillus sp. | reverse complement strand
GTGTTTATCTAAAAAGAATGTATTTTGACAAAACAAATTATCCAATAATAAAACTAGATGAACAAGATATATATATACTGTCAATACAAGAGGAATTTGGACAGATGCTTTTCCCTGATTTATTTAATAATCATCAATTATCCTTTTACGATTTAGATGGAACATCTACTTATAGCAATGTTATAAAGAAAGTATATATATCAAAGAGTAAGATAAAACCAATGAAGAAGAATGATATATTAGTTTTTTATACCAGTCAAATTAAAAAATCTATTGCATGTGTTTGTGTAGTTGATGATGCCTTTAGAGCAAATGAAATTGAAAGTTTTGATGCTTTTGAAAAGATAGTAAGGCGAAGAACGGTTTATCCATCATCATATTTAAAAGAGGCTTATGAAAATGGATATTTAATTATTTTATTTAAATACTATGTGAACTTACCAATACATATACCTCTTAAAGTGGCAATAGCTGAGGATATTGTAAAAGCAGCACCTCAATCTATCCAAAAATTATCAAAAGAGAAATTTGAAAAAATAGTAAAATTAAGTGGAAGTGATAAGCAAATTAAAATATAATATACAAATAACAATGTAAGGGGGAATAAATAGTGTGTAAAGTTTTAATGCCGATTAAACCAGAATATGCAATGCAAATTTTAGAAGGTAGTAAAACATTTGAGTATAGAAAGAATAGATTCAAAAGAACAAATGTAGATGCAATTGTTATTTATGTGACTTCTCCAGTAATGAAAGTTCTTGGTGAAGTTGAATTAATAGATACATTAGAGGGCTCTCCTATAAATATTTGGAAAGAAACTTCACAAAGCGGGGGCATCAATAAAAAATCTTATGATAAGTATTTTGAAGGAAGAAATAAAGCAGTGGCATATGTACTAGGAAAAGTAAAAAAATATAATAATGCGAGGTCACTAGATGATTTTAATATTAATTATTATCCACAGTCATATGTTTATTTAGATTAGGAGGAATTAGAATTGTTATTTCATGAAGATGCAAAAGAGCTTGTTAAGCTATACAATAGCATGGGAGTAGATGAATATTTAAAAAAACAAGATATTGATATTTTTCATTATACGTCCCCGTCTGTTTTAAATAGTATATTAAGTAAAAATCGATTTTGGTTTACTGATAGACAGTATTTAAACGATAAAACAGAAGGTTTATATGTTTTAGATAACTGTATTAATTTAATAGATGAAAATAGTTTCAAAGATGAATTCTATAGATACTTAAGAGAAGAGTGTAAAAATAGAAAGAAAATGCCATCTCGAGGGCGAGGATTTTATGTGTATCAAATATCTTTTTCATATGATGAGGATAATCTTGGTTTATGGAATTATTATACTAGAGGTGAGGGAATTAAGGGATATAATTTAAAATTCAAGTCTAATGATTTATTAAGTAAGCTAAATATAAAACCGAAGTTGCCTTCTGGGAATAGACCGAAACCTTATGGTGGAAAAGTAATCTACAATAAAGAAGAACAGGATAAAATAGTTTATGAGATAATTGATAAATTTAGAACTCATTATGATAAATATGGCAATACAGATAATCTTTTATTTGAATGGTTAGTTGATAAATTACTTATGATTGGTACTTTTTTTAAGCCAGAATGTTTCTCGATTGAAAAAGAGTATAGAATAATTATTGATCTATATATAAATAAAGAAGGTGAATATGATACTATAGCTAATGAATCAGGAATATTTGAAAGGAATGGATATTTAATACCTTATATTGAAGTTGAATTTAATAAATCTTGTTTGCAGGGTATAACAGTTTCACCCACAATGGAGTATGAAGATATCCGTACTAATATTTTAAATGTGACTATAGGAAAATTTGAAAATATTAATCAAGAAACTATAAGGAAATCAAAAATACCATTACGTTATTAATTTAATCAATATTTTTGGGAGGGTATTTCGTTATTAGACAATAAGATAAAATATTAATAATTTTATTATGAAAATTTAGATAAGCATGATTCAAAAAGTAGGTATTCAGGAAAAAATCATCTTAGCGATAGGATCATCTGTTCAGATTGTGGCTCCTTTTTTAGAAGGGCTGTCTGGAGAAAACGTAATGGTGAAAAAGAGCCAGTATGGAGATGTTCCAATAAATTGAAAAATGGCAAAGAGGCATGTCCACATAGTATTACTTTAAAGGAGTCATTGTTGTTAAATGAATTAGGAATAATGGTTAATAGTAAATTAAATTTAAAAGAGAGGACGAAATCAGAATTAGCCAAAGTATTATCGGATTTTGTGAATCCAAAAGATATAAAAACAAGACAGGATCAAATCAATAAAGAACTATTAGAAGTTGATGATAAAATCAAAAAAAATACTAGATAAGGAAATGCTGCTGGTATCTAGAGGCGTTCAAGATGAAAGTCTATTAGAGGAACACTTAGAACAATGCAAGGTGACTAAAAGAAAGCTCAAAAATGAATTGCAAAGTTTGGATGAGAAGTTAGAGTCCATTAAACAAAGTAGACAGAATAAAATATTAACAACGTTAAATCAAGAAGATTTTCAACTAGATGAAATGACTCAAGAAGAAATATCAGTATTTATTACATATAGTTGTTACAAGAGAGAAACTCCAAGTGACAACAATGGATGAACAAATGCAGGAGATAGAACTAAGTAAGGTCAGGTAATGTGATAAATGTAATAAATAGTAATTATTAAGAAGTTATATGTTAGAATATGACTTTTTATTTTGTTAAATAAGATTTGTGTACATAACAATCATATGATATAATGCTCAAAAAGAATAATTACGAAAATTAGATTATATCTTTTAACTTTTTTTCTACATTACATTTAATAAAGATTAAATTAATGCAGTTCGTTCGAGGAGGAAGTGGGTATATATGTTATCCGTTTTACCTCTTCTTTTCTGAGCTATTAAATGATTAATGGTTGAGGTGAAGGTGAAAGGAAAAAGAAAAAGGATTAATTTATAATCCTTTTTTTGTATATAAGAAAGGAGCAAAATAAAATGTTAAAAAATAAACTTGGTATAAATAATTCAGCAGAACTTGCACGCAAAGGAGAACAGATTAGTAAGGCAAAAGCAGTGGATCTATTTGAAAATGAATTACTTAAAACTTTTGAAGTTGGTACTTTTAAAGGCTTGGCACAAATACACCATTATTTATTTAGTGACATTTATGATTTTGCTGGAAAAATAAGAGATGTAAATATTGCTAAAGGTGGATTTCGTTTTGCTCCTGTTATGTATTTAGGGGCAGCTTTAAAAAATATTGATGAGATGCCACAATCTAATTTTGATGAGATAATTGAAAAATATGTAGAAATGAATATAGCACATCCATTTCGTGAAGGCAATGGACGTAGTACAAGAATTTGGTTAGACTGTATTTTAAAAAAAGAATTAAAATGTGTTATTGATTGGAATGAAGTTGATAAAGAGGATTATTTATTGACTATGGAGAGAAGTCCAATAAAAGATGTGGAAATTAAGGTTTTATTAAAGAACGCGTTAACAGATAAGATTGCTGATCGAGAAGTATATATGAAGGGAATTGATGCTAGTTATTATTATGAGGGATATAATATTTATAAGTCAGAAAATTTAAAAAGATAGAGTTATCTTTTTAAACTGATGAAATAAAAGGGATAACTATGTACTAATATTTGAAAACTGCATGTTAAACCCAAAATTAACACGTGGTTTGGATGTCATTAAAATGTTAATCGTGGACTAGACTTTATATATAATTAGTATAATAAAGTAAAACAAAGAATATGATCAGAAGCTAAAAAATTATATATATTAAAAGAGTTGAGAAATCTAAAAAGAATAGATTTCTTTTTTTCATAATTTATATTTAATTGTTGGTATAAATTTTCTATGCTACAATAGCAATAGAAATAATTTCATAAATTAAAATTGTGAGGTGAAACTGTTTGATTGAAATAAAAGAAATATGTAAAAATGATTATAAAAAGGCACAAAAATTTGCAATTCAAGGAATGCATTTAGATTGGTATATGAATAGCAAAGCAGTTTTGGCTTTGTACGCAAAATATTTTTGGTATATGGAATTGAATCGTGCAACAAAAGTTTATGGTGCTTATGTTGATGATGCTTTTGTGGGTGTTTTGATGGCTGAAATGAAGAATGAACCGAAATGCTATCACAGCTTATCTAAAGCGATTTATGTGAAGATATTCGATTGGCTTCAACATCTCATCGCAAGAAAAGGTGTTGCCGAATATGACGAAGCAAATCATGATATGTATAATTCCTTCTGCCAAAAGAATAATCCAGATGGAGAAATTATTTTTCTAGCTGCCGACCCCAACTGCAAAATTAAAGGTGTTGGAACAGCATTGTTGTCTGCGTTTGAAGAAGATGAAAAAGAGAAGATTGTTTATCTATATACAGATAATGCCTGTACTTATCAATTCTATGAGCATAGAGGCTTTGAACGGTCAGAGGAACGACAAGTTATACTTGATTTGGATAAAAAGCAAGTTCCTTTAACCTGTCTGCTTTATACAAAGAAAATTGCTGGAAAGTAATAAGTGAATAAATTGCAGTTTATGAAACAGGGAGAAGTATTGTTTATACAGCACCAGACTGTCAGGCTGTAGCGTCTTTTAAAGTAAGTGATCCAATGTAAAGTTAAAGTAAATAAATTTGGTAAGTTAGAATTAATCAAATACAACGTAGATTTAATACGTGGTTTGGATGTCATTAAAAATACTAATGGTGTACTAAACTTTATACATATAATTAATATAATGCAGTTAATGGGGATGATATTATGAAATTCAATTTTTATTTTAGGAACCAGATCAATAAAAGAAAGAGATAAGAAGAAATGGGTGAAAAAGTTATTATTACATCAAATAGTATGGGTGCAATATTGCTAGCAATAGTTGTTAAAAAGTAGATTTTGAAGTTGCTGAAAAATCCAATATTCGGATTGATAATCACTATATGGAAGTAATTTAGATTGCTTCTTGGCATTATAGAAAAGATAAAGCAAAAAAACTACCTCGTATGTATTGGTCAACCGTGAGATAATTATTTCATAGTTGTAAATCTAAGGTATGATTGCTTATCGACTGTTCTTTTTCTCACTTACATTGTAGTTCATGCATAAATGAGTGCCAAATACAAAATCAACTAATAAAATATAATTATTAGAATTTGATGAGGTCTATATGAAAATAGAAAAAATAACATGTGGTATAGCAAATGCTTTTTTAATCCATAGAGATAATGGCAGTATACTAATAGATACTGGCACTAAAAGATACAAGAAAAAGGTTTTATAATGTTGTGAAAAAGCAAATGTAAAACTTATTATTCTAACTCATGGACATTTTGATCATTGTCAAAACACTTCTTATTTAGTGAAAAAATTAAATTGTTTTGTAGGAATTGGAAGAGAAGATGTTTTGCTTCTAGAAAAAAATGAAAAACGTAAACTGTTTGGTAAGGGATTATGGGGGAGTTTCTATGCAAGGGCATCAAATTGCAATATTTGGAAAAATAATGTAGAGAGTGTTTCACCTAATATTATTTTAGATGCAGGAATGTCATTGTTGGAATATGGAGTAGATGGAAATGTTATCAGACTGCAAGGTCATACCAAAGGCTCTATAGGTATAGCATTAACGTCAGGAGAACTTTTTGTTGGGGATGCAATGCAAAATATTATTTTTCCTACTACAACATGGTGCTTTGAAGATTATCAACAGGCACAAGAAAGTGCTAAACTAATAAAAAGTATAAATGCGAAAAAAATATATTATGGGCATGGGTGAAGAACAGAAAGAGTAATAATTTAAATATGAGGAGGATAAAATAGTAAATGAAAGCTATAGAAAATACAAATAAAACTTACTTTGAATGTTTTGCATTTGGTGACAATCCTGAAATGGCAGACGAGCTTTTGGCTCTAGTACTTTCTGGAAAGAAAACTGCAACAGTTTCCGTTGTATTGGAAAATGAGCAGGTACCAAGTGTTGGAGACTTATCACTGGTGCTTGATGGGCATGGCAACCCAGCCTGTGTGATAAAAACAGTGTATCTTGAAATTGTTAAGTTTTGCGACCTAACTTGGGATATGGTAAAACTTGAGGGTGAGGACGAAACCTTTGAACAATGGAGAACGGGTAATATACGCTATTGGACGAGAGATGCTATAAAACGTGGTTATACTTTTACAGAACAAACACCTATTACTTTTGAACGTTTTGAAGTTGTCGAAGTATTTAACAAATAAGATTTGGAAACTTCTGTTTGTAGGGCAAGAGATTAATTAGAATAATAGAATAGCAATTAATCTGCAATCTATGTAAGAGAAGTCAACTTGTAAACACTGTCTACCTTGGAAATATCATATCAATAAATGAAGTAAAATTTTAGATACATTAGAGGAAATGAGAACACCAATGGAGGGTACAATTCAGGGAGAACTATTATCATAATGTATGGACTTTGACATATGTTTTATTCATTGAATAGTAACAGTTTGTATTTAATGTTCAAAAAAATAATACTTGAAAACGCTTAAATATATGCTATAATATTTGTAACTAGTTTATACATACTGATTTAGTGCACTAAAAAGTATGGTTGTTAGGGTTGTTACTGATAATGCAGGCAAAGCCTAAGTAAATAATTTTTTTCACATTTGTGAGGATAATTTTATTTATTTAGGCTTTTTTTGTTGCCTAAATAATAGAAAGGATGATTCGCTTGAAGATTAAAAGAGTATTTAATAACAATGTAGTATTAGTCTACAAAGATGACGACGAAGCTGTTATCTTTGGTAAAGGTATTGGTTTCCAAAAGAAGCATGGAGATACTTTAGACGAAACTAAAATTGGTAAGATTTTTACTACAAACAAAAAACAAAGTTCTAACTTTGAAACTCTATTTAATGAAATATCAACTGAATATGTAGATTTAACTTACAAAATTGTTGAACAAGCTGAATCAGATCTTAACATTGAGTTCAATAGTAGTATCTATATTGCTGTCATGGACCATATAAATTATGCATTAGTTAGAGCTCAAGATAATTTATTTATAAAAAATGACTTAATATGGGAAATTCAAAGAACTTATCCTAATGAATATAAAGCTGCTCTTAATACTTTAAGTATTATTAAAAAAGATACAGGTATAGAGTTACCAGTAGATGAAGCAGGAACTTTAGCAATACATTATTTTAATGCCGAAGATCATAAAAATCATTTAGATAACTCTTTAAAAGCTGCTGATATTATTCAAGGAATTGTTAAGATTATTCAATTCTATTTTAAAATAGAATTTGATCAAACTGATATGAATTATAACAGACTTATGACGCATTTAAGATTCTTTATAAATAGTCTATTAAGCAATGAAAAAAGAAATGAAAATGATGATGAATACTTATTTAATCAAATGGTTATTAAATATCCAGATATTTATGATTGCACTTTAAATATTCGTAAATATATTATGAATAAATTGAATAAAGAAGTAAAAAATGAAGAACTATTATATCTGATGATTCATATTAATCGTATTATAGAAAAAGAAAAAATAAAAAAGGAGACTTCGATTCATGAATAAATATGAACAACTTACTAAAGATATAGTAAGTGCGTTAGGTGGAGTTGAAAATATTCAAAGCGTTACTCATTGTGCAACAAGATTACGTTTTTCTTTAAACTCTAAAGATAAATCTGATAAAGCTAAAATTGAAAAAATCAATGGTGTATTAGGTACACAAATCGGTGCAGGAACATTCCAGGTATTAATCGGAACACATGTTTCTGATGTTTACGATGAATTATTAACGATTCCTGGTATTACAGGAAAAGGTGAAGTAGCAGATGATGAAGATACGACTATTGCTAGTGAAAAAGTAAGTTTATTTGATCGTTTTACTAGAATGATGTCTACAGTATTCTCTCCATATATTCCAGTATTAGCAACTGGAGGTATTGCAAGTGGAGTTGTTGGTTTATTAGCCAACCTAGGTGTAATGACTACAGATAGTTTAACTTATCAAACTTTCTATTCTATTTTTTATTCACTCATTTATTTCTTCCCAATCTTATTAGCATTTACAGCAGCAAAACATTTTAGATCTAATCAATATGTTGCTGCAGTATTAGGGGCAAGTATTATGTATCCTGGTGTTGCTGATTTATTGGTTGCTGGTGAAAAAGCTGATTTATTTGGTATTAATTTTCCAGCATTTCATTTTGCCAGTTCATTTATCCCAATCTTATTAGCAATTTTCTGTATGAGTTATTTTGAAAGATGGTTAAAGAAAACAGTGCCTGCTACGTTACAATTTATTGTTGTACCTGCTGCCTGCTTATTTATATTTGTACCATTAACGATTATGGTATTTGGTCCAGTAGGAAGTTTAGTTGCTAATGGAATCTCTACTGTATATCAAGCAGTTATGGCTTATCCAATTATAAGTTGCACATTATTAGGGGCTTTATTTTCATTAATTATTCTAGTAGGAATGCATTGGGCTGTAACTCCTATCATGTTAGGAATTTTAGCGACTCAAGGATATGAAGCAGGTCTTGCTGCTGGTGGTATGGGTAACTATGCTGTATTAGGAATTTGTTTAGCTGTTATGATTTTTGATAAAAACAAAGAAATGAAACAAACAGCTGGATCAAGTTCATTTACTTTAGCATTATGTGGAATTTCTGAACCTTGTCTATATGGTGTTATATTAAAAGATAAAAAATATATTATGAATATGTTAGTAGCTGGTGCTATTGGTGGATTCATTTGTGGTATCACAGGTGTAGCTGCAACTAACTTTGCATATGCTGGTATTTTATCATTTGGAGCATGGTTAACTGCAAAAAGTTTTGTATGGTATTGTGTGGCAATTGTCGTTTCTGTTGTTGTTGGATTTGTATTAACTGCATTTATGTTAAAAACGAACCAATCAAAAAAAGCTTAAGTCCAAACGAAATAATTACATCGCCTGTATCAGGAGATGTAATTGATTTGATTTATGTCAATGATCCTTTATTTGCTAATGGAATAATAGGTGAAGGTGTAGCAATTCTTTCTGCCGATGAGGATATATACGCTCCAATAAGTGGTGTGATTTCTGTATTGTATAAAACGAAACATGCTATTGGAATCACAAGTGATAATGGTGTGGAATTATTAATTCATATTGGAATTGATACTGTACGTTTGGACGGTAAATATTTTAAAAGTTATGTGCAGAAAGGTGAAAGAATTACATTAGGTCAAAAACTATTGTCTTATAATCAAAAACAAGTTCAATTAGAAGGTTATGATACTACAATTATGGTCATTGTTACTAATTCAAAAAAATATAATATGAACTGTTGTTATGGTTATGATATTAGTGAGGGAGAAAAAATTATTAATATTAAATAAGCAAAGGGGAAACATAAGTTTCCCCTTGTATATAGAAAGTAGGTAAAATATGAAATATAAAAATTTATTTACACCAATTAAAATTAATCAAACAATAATTAAAAATAGGATTGTCGCTGCACCGATTGGAGATGTTTTTGAAGAAAAGGCAATAGGTGGAGCAGGGATAGTTGTTGCTGGACATGCAATTGTTGAATATGGTAGATCTAGTTTTGCTAGTCCAACAGAACCAGATGTGTTTTCTAAATATGAAGTAGAAAAAACAGTGGAAAGAATCAGAAAAATTCATGCTGGTGGAGCAAAAGCTTCTATTGAGATTTTCCACGGAGGGAGATATGCTAGAGTTTTAGATTTTGCTGTAGGGCCTCATGATGAAGTCAGAAAAGATGGAGTCGTTGTTAAAGCAATGGATGAACAAATGATGAAAGAAGTTTGTGATGCCTATGCTAATACTGCAAAAAATGCTATGGATGTAGGGTTCGATATGATTTTCTTGCACTTTGGGCATGGATGGTTACCTGCTCAATTCTTATCGCCTTTATTTAACAAAAGAGAAGATGAGTATGGTGGAAGTCTAGAAAATAGAATGAAATTTCCAAAAATGATTCTAGAAACAATTAGAAATAAAGTTGGACCTCATTTTCCTATTGATATGAGAATAAGTGCTAATGAGTGGGTAGAAGGAAGTATTGAATTTAAAGATGTTAAAACTTTTATTAAAGAAGTAGAACACTTAATTGATACTGTACAAATCTCCGCCGGATTAGATATTAATCATGAGGGTAACGTACATTGTATTACGACAAACTTTATCGAACATATGCCAAATCTAGAATATGCAGCACAGGTTAAAAAAGAAGTTTCTATTCCTGTTTCTGTAGTGGGTGCTGTATTATCTCCTCAAGAAGCAGATTCTATTATTGCGGAAGGGAAAGTAGATTTAGTTGCGTTTGGAAGGTCTTTTATCGCTGATCCTTCTTGGCCCAATAAAGCGATGGAGGGAAGGGATGATGACATCTCTCCTTGTTTAAGATGTTTACAATGCTATCATATATCAACAAATCATCGTAATGTTGGATGTTCAGTCAATCCTAGATTTATGAATGAAGACTTTATTCCGAAAACATTTACAACATCTGCTCATAGAAAAAAAGTTGTCATTATTGGTGGTGGTCCTGGTGGTATGAAAGCGGCCATCACAGCAAGTGAAAGAGGGCATGATGTTACTCTTTTAGAAAAAGACTCAAAACTAGGTGGTCAACTTAAATATATTTCTAAAGAGTTCTTTAAAGAAGATGTAAAAAAATTCTATAATCATTTGAAAGCACAAGTAGCAAAACATGATATCTTAGTGAAAACTCATTGTGAAGCAACACCTTCTATGGTTAAGGAGATGAATCCTGATGCAATTATAATAGCAGTTGGTGCGAGTGAAACTATTCCACCTATTAAAGGGATTGATAAAAAACTTGTAATTAGTGCGACTCATGCTTTGGAAATTGAAGATCAATTAAAAGGTAATATTATTATACTTGGTGGTGGAACTGTGGGCGCAGAGATAGCTCTCGAACAATCACTTATTCATAAAAATAATGTTTCAATCATTGAACTGGGTGATGAACTAGCGACGCAAGGAAATATGCTATATAAAATTGGATTAAGACAAACTATGGAGAAATGTGAATCCTTAACAACTTATCTCAATACGCAATGCACTGAAGTTAAAGATAACAGTGTCATCATAAAGAATGAAGCTGGAATTATCAAAGAAATTCCAGCTGATAAAGTTATTGTTTGTACAGGAATGAAATCATTAAATATATTAGCAGAATCTTTCTATGGAATTACACCAAATGTGACTATGATAGGTGATTGTGTTAAACCAAGAAAAATTATGGAAGCAGTTTTTGAAGGTCATTCAATTGCTTTAAATTTATAGGAGATAAATATGAAATTTTTTAATAGAAAAAAAGAGAATGAAAATAATATCAATATTGTATCTCCAATAAAAGGAGATGTATTACCAATTGAACAAACTCCTGATCAGTTATTTGCTGGAAAGGCATTAGGAGATGGAGTCGTTATTAAACCTAAACATGGAAGCTTATATAGCCCATGTCATGGTGTTGTTGAGGTTTTATTTCCTACAAAACATGCTATTGGAATAAGACTAGATAATGGCGCAAGTCTTTTCATTCATTTTGGCCTTGAAACAGTTCGTTTAAATGGACAAGGATTTGAAACCTTTGTAAAACAAGGTCAAAGAATCAAAAAAGGTAAATTATTACTTGAAGTGGATTTAGACTATATTAGAGAAAATGCAGCAGATGATTGCGTTATTCTTGCTATTTCTGAATTAAAAGATAATTTCACAATAAATAAGAACTATGGAGTACATGAAGTAGGAGATGATATTATTACTATTAAAGGTAAGTAGTATTTAAATGTAAGAAAAATAGCTTTGCATGATTAGTAATTATGCAAATTATAAAAAGACTGTGAGGATTTGGGATTTCAATCTTCACAGTTTTTGTAGTTTAGAGCTATTTTAGATGTTGATTTTGAGAAAGATAAACTTCATGATTTCCAACAAAAAAGATATTATTAAACAATTTTGATGCACTAAGCATAGAAATATAGATATCATTGAAATGTATACTAGACTTTATATATAATTTGTAAAATAAAGTTAATTGTTATTTAATAAGTATCTCGAATATGTAGATTAACTACCTTTAGAATAAATTGTAGCAAATATAGAATATGCCTTAACAGAAGGACAATGACTATCTAATGAAAAAGTAAGAGAAGGTATCTTTTATAAAGGGTGTATATTTAATTGGTGATATAAAGTTTCTATGATAAAATAAAGTTAGAATTATTAGAGATTTTTATAAACGATATATGATGAAAAATAATGCATCTTTGAATGAAGATTTTAAAATCATTGAGGAAATTGTTGGAAAGGTTAAAGAGTATAAGCCATTTTCAGATAATAATTATTCTATTGGATTAGAAGAAGGTGGGGGAATATTTGTTGTTATAAATAAATATTCAGACTTCACAATATTCAAGTTCTTAGTAAACTCATAGTTTACAGGAAGTCAGAATGAAAAATTTTTATTTCATAAGCTAAAAATGATTAGTTATAAATTATAATTTTCTATATGCATATGAAATGGTGGAGGATATATGAACTTTAAAGAACGTGCAAAGAATTTAAAACAAGATATTCCAACTGTCTTCTTATCTTTAAAAGATCAAGATATGCCTATGTTAGCAAAAACGCTGGCGATGATTACTATTATATATGCACTTTCGCCAATTGACTTAATTCCTGATATTATACCAGTTTTGGGATATTTGGATGATATTATTATTTTACCATTTTTAATAGCATTGACAATCAAGTTGATTCCTAAAAATATATGGGAAAGAAATCACAATGCAGCTAAGGATTTATGGAAAGATGGCAAACCTAAAAAATGGTACTATGGAATTCCAATCATTTTGATTTGGATTTTGATTGTATTGTTTATTTTAAAAATATTATTCTTTTCATAAATCTTCTGAAAATTAATAAAAAACTGTGCTCATGATTTCATTATATGATTTTGTAGTTAAGTAAGTTTATTTTTATTGAGGAAGAAAGAAGTTCAAAGAATGAAAAGTCATAATATTTATGAAATATGAAGAATTTAATAAAAAATAAATCTAACAGTTATTAAACGAGGAAATAGTGTTATTTCATAATAATAAAATTAAAAATTTTTAATTATATATATCTAAACATATGATATAATAGAGAATATATAGGAATATATTGTAATTATTTATAATTTGTTGCACTTATAAATGAATATAATGGATTATCAAAAAGAGGTAAGGAAAATGGATAAAGATGAAGATATAAATCAATTGACAGATTTATTAATTGATAATGAAATTGATGAGCGTACAATAGAAATTGCTTTGTCTATTATATGTCATCGTTTCTCATTTACAAGCGGAGCTGTATATGAAACAGATGATATACGCTTTTTTTATAAAAAAGAAACATATAGTAATGGATTTAATCTACCTGATAGAGTTTCGTACACTATTTCTAAAATACCTGGGAAAGTAGATCAATCAATGCATTTTATTACGAGAGTGACTTATAAACCTTCTACAGAAATTAATATACTAGATGTTTTTCATACAGAGAATCTGATTATTGTTCCATTAACTAATACTGAATCGCAAGGATTTCTTGTGTTTACAGGTAATAATGAGAGTAGGGAATTAAATAGTCAAGAAAAGCGTCATTTGTTTATTATGACAGGGCTTATATCTCGATATATAATTACAAGAATTGGTGAAAATAAAGTCAAATTAATGCAAGCAACTTATGAGAGCATTATGGATAGTACTGGTATTGATATCTATGTAAATGATTTTTATACACATGATATTCTTTATGTAAATAAATCAATGGCAATACCTTATGGTGGAAAAGAAGTTTTTGAAGGAAGAAAATGTTGGGAAGTACTCTTTCCAGGTCAAACTGGACCATGTGACTTTTGTCCTCAGAAACATATCATAGATGGAAATGAAAAACCATCATCTGTTTATACATGGGATTATCAGCGTGCTTTCGATGGATCTTGGTTTCGAGTATTTAGTTCTGCTTTTTATTGGACAGATGGACGTCTTGCCCACGTAGTTAGTAGTGCTAATATTACAGATAATAAGCAAAAAGAGGAACTTATTCAATATATGGCAAATTATGATGAATTAACGAGTCTGCCAAATCATAGAAAATTATTAAGAGATGGCGAACAAATCATTGAGCATATAGAAGAATATGAGAAGATGTTTCTTTTGTTTTTTGATATAGATGGATTTAAAGCCATAAATGATACCTATGGACATGATGCAGGAGATAATTTTCTGATTGAACTTAGTCAATTCTTTAAAGGAATACCAATGCTTAAGGATTGTGTATATCGTAAAGGTGGAGATGAATTTGTAGCTATAATTCATGGAAAAGGTATGACAAGAATGAATATTACTAATCTTTCAAGGTTTATTCACAATCGTTTTGAAAAAACATGGTTACTGAATAAAACTAAAGTCAAATGTGATGTTAGCATTGGTGTTGCCTGCTATGGAGAAGATGCTACGACTATGAAAGAACTTTTGTATATTTCAGATATGGCAATGTATCAAGCTAAAAGGAAAGGGCCTGGTAACACGTGTTATGGAATAGATGTTGTTAAAAACTTTGATTAATGCAAGTTTGATGTATAATTTTAGGGAGTCTTATATCTTTCTTTGTTTTAATGAAATAATGCTAATCAGTCTATCTCGTTTACAATCACTTTGGAATGTATAGAAGTTAAAAAAGGTCTATAGAGTCTTCTAAAAATAGGAAAATGACTGCGAAATAGTTCAAAAAAGATTTATAATTAAAATGAATAGTAGGAGAAGATATTTATGGATAAGTATATTGAAAACTGGAGCCTAAAAGAATTACAAGAAGAAATTATAAAGATACGTCTTATTGATTTAAAGAAACAATATGAACTCTGTATGATTTTATCAGAAAAAGCAAAATTAACAAATGATTTATATGCACTGGCTTTTTCATATACTTTTATTAGTGATTTTTATTTGGCTTCTAAGAAAAATAAAAAATGTTTCATTTATTTAGAGCGTGCAAGGAAACTTTGTGAGTCAAAACATTACATAGAATTATTGGCTAGAATATATAATTTTTATGGGATGTATTATAATGCTAATTATGAAGAAATTAAGGCTCTAGAATATTATTTAAAGTCACTTGATGCATCCGAAGAGTGTCAGAATCAGATGTTAATTTCAAGTGCATATAATAACATAGCAACATGTTTTGATATGAAATGTAACTATTTAGAAGCTATCTATTACTATGATAAATGTTATCATTTATTGGATAATATGAATATGAATACAGGTTATTCTAAGGCTGTTGTTTTGTCTAATTTGTGTAATTGTGAATACAAATTGAAGCAGAAAGAGAAGTTGCATGAGCATCTTAAACTTTTTGAGAGATTAAAAGAAAATGAATTTGTTGAAGGAATGCAACTATTGTATCTATTCTGTAAATTAATGAATATCCATTCTCAGAATAATACTTCTTTGAATACTATAATGGATGAGATACTGAATGAACAGAAAAAAGTAGAAAATCGACTTCTCGTATATCAAGTATTAAAAAACATTTGTTCAATTATGCTTGAAATAAATAATCAGAAATATTCAAATAAAATATTAAATATTTTGAATGAAATTCAAGATGATGCTGAAATTAAATCAAAAAGAGAACTACAAAAACTGATTATCAGTTATTATGAAAAATTTGGAACACAAGAGGAACTATTGAAGGCATATCAAGAATTTTATAACATTATTCTTACAATTGAAGATATTGATATGGTAGATAATAGTGGTGGTCTTTCTGCAACCATTGAACTATATAGGACAAAAGAGCGACAAGTTTCATTAGAAAAAGAAAATGAACAGCTTGAAAAATTAATGAATACTGACGATTTAACTCAAGTTTTTAATCGTCGTTGTTTTAATAATGATATAATTAATCAAACACTGCAAAACAAATCATCTGTAGCAGTGGCAATGATAGATATTGATTATTTCAAACAATACAATGATATTTATGGACACCAAATGGGTGATCAGGCATTGATAGAAGTTGGAAAATGCATGAATAAATACAACAGAGAAGGAATTGTTCGCTTTTATCGTTATGGTGGTGATGAATTCACAGTAATATTTATTGACCAATCAGAAGAAAACGTTTGTGAAATCATGGATAGTTTAATAAATGATATAAAGTTTAAAGAAATTCCCCATAAAGGATCAAAGACAGATTGTATTTTAACATTATCTTATGGCTATGCTATTTGTACAGGTCAAAAGATTGATATTCAGGCTTTAATAAAACAAGCTGATGAACAACTGTATCAACATAAGAAATTACGTAGGTTAGTTACACTGAATAAAAAATGAATTGATTGAGAAGGTGCAAATTGAAACTAATATAAGAAATTCTTATTCATTTGCATAATTCATATCTTTAGGAAATGTAATGATCATGAACTAGGTAAAATCAATTTATAAAGGAGCGTGGAAATATGCAAATAACAAAGGAAATTTTATATGGGATTTTAGATGCTTATGTTTATGAAATTATATTTGTAGATAGAAATCATACTGTATGTTATATGAATAAAACAGCAAAGCAAAGATATGGGGATCGCGTTCAAGTAGGTAAAAGTCTTTTTAATTGTCATAATAAAAATTCTAAAGAAAAAATTGAAGAGTTTCTAAGAAGGGCAGATGCTGGAGAGAATGAAATGTTTGAAATTCTTAATGAAAAAACTGGTGAAAGAGAGTTCTTTGTTCCTGTTAGAAATTCAGATGGTGATGTCATAGGGTATTATGAAAGACATGAGGTTTCTTGGACTAAGGATACTCCTCATATACCAATATATGAGTATTGGAAAAATAAACAATGAAATCAAATAACTAGAAATAAGTTAGGTTATTCAATCTTCATAGGCACGCAAGTATTTATATAAAACATAGTGGTATTTACAGACAGTATTAGCGTTAAACTTATATCATTCAAAAAGATGAACAGAAAGTAGCCAGTATGATATTATTCATTTGATGATTATAGTAGAACGCAATTGTCAAAATGATAAATGTTTAATAACATTTGGTCAATATTGTTAAAAAAATCTGGTTCAAGGGTGTTCATTAAAATTATGTTTTGGTAGGAGACTTATAATCATATAAGTCTTTTTTGAAGCTATAATATTGTTATATTCAAGTGCAAATGATTTCATTTGAATTTAAATTATGATATGATAAACATATATATGAGCAAGGTATTGCAAATATAAAGTTGCAATTTTTAATGTCTAAAGACGAGTATTCATTCATAAAAAATGATCAGCAATTGTGTGGTAGATATAGAAAATGATAAATATCAGGAGGCAAAGTATGAAAAAAACACTATCGAAAGTAGGAGCAATATTAGTTCCAGTTATTCTATGTACCTCCTTAGCATTTACAGCATTTCTATCAATCCAATTAATTGATGATTTACAAGGGAATGCAAGGGTTGTTAACTATATTGGTATTGTGCGTGGTGCTACACAAAGGCTCGTAAAAAAGGAATTAAATCATGAACCTGATGATAATCTTATTAAACATTTAGATAAGATTTTAGATGGACTATCAAATGGAAGTGATGAATTTGATTTAATAAAACTTGAAAGTCAACAATTTCAATCGTTATTAGTAGAAATGAAAAATGATTGGAATCACTTGAAAACAGAAATACATAAGTATAGATCTGGTTTAGATAATCAAACTTTATTTGAAATGAGTGAAGACTATTTTGAATTAGCAGATAATACTGTACTTGTAGCTGAAAACTATATAGAAGAAAGAGTGCAGAGTGCAAGAAATTTACTGCTCATCATGAATTCTGTATTCATAGTCATGGCAGGTGGATGTACTATTTTCACGTATTATCAGCAGAGGCGCCAACAAAGAATTATAGAGATTGAAAATGAAAATATCAGAAAAAGTGAACAATTAGCAAGGCGTGCTCAGCAATTGCTTGCACCTATGAATGAAATATCAGAAATGATGTATGTTTCAGATATAGATACATATGAATTATTATTTATAAATGATGCTGGTAAAAGAATATTCCAAGTTGATGATACTCAAAAAAGTTTAAAATGTTATAAAGTTATACAGGGATTTGATGAACCTTGTCCATTTTGTACAAGTTCACTTTTAAAAATGGATGAAACACATTCCTGGGAATATACAAATCCTCTATTAAAGAAACATTATCTGTTGAAAGATCGATTGATTGAATGGGATGGACGAATTGCAAGAATGGAAATCGCTTTTGATATTACAGAAGCTAATAATGAGAAAAAAGAATTAAAACAAAGACTGAAAAGAGATAACATTCGTTTAGAATGTATTCGTGAACTTTATCATAACCGTGATATTAACATGGCTATGTCAAATATTTTAAAACAAATTGGTGAATTATTTTTAGCTGATCGTGCATATATTCTCCTGTTTCATAATAATCATTTTTCTAATCTTGCTGAATGGTGTAGAGAAGGTGTTGAACCACAGATTGATAGTCTACAAGATATACCTTTAACTGGTTATGAAGTTTGGGTAAGCGAACTTGAAGAACATAAAGATATCGTTATTGATGATATTAGGGAGTTAAAAAACAAATTGCCATCAGGTTATGACTTTCTTGCTCAACAAGGTATTAGAAACTTAACATGGGTTCCTTTAGAGAAAGATGGACACTTAAATGGTTGTATTGGTTTAGATAATCAACCGTTAAATATGTCAAAAATGGCTGTTCCTTTCTTACGAACAGTACAGTATTTTATTGCATTAACAATGGAAAGAAATGAAAATGAAAAAACATTATTTGAGTTGAGTCATTTAGATAAATTGACATCATTTTATAATAGGAATTGTTTTATTCAAGATGTTGCAGATATGAGCCATCAGCATGAATCAGTTGGAGTTATCTATTTAGATGTTAATGGTTTAAAAGAAACAAATGACAATTTTGGTCATGATGCTGGGGATAAGTTATTAAAAGCATGTGCAGAAATTATAAAAAGAAGTTCGACTTCAAAATATCTTTATCGTATTGGTGGAGATGAGTTTGTGGTTATATATATGAAAATAAGTAAAGAGGAGTTTGAATATAATGTCCAAAAGATGAAAAATAACTTTATGAGCAGTCAATGCCGAGTTGCTATTGGAGTTCAGTGGACAAAAGATAGTCAAGATATTCAAAATATAATAAAGCGCGCAGATGAATTAATGTATTCAAATAAGCAAGAATATTATTCAACGCATAAAACAACAGGACGCTATAGACATGATAAAACTTTACAATATTTATCGAATCCAGATATTCTTGATTTGAAAATATCTCAAGGACAATTTCATGTATATTTGCAGGCAAAAATAGATGTTAAAAGTTGTGAGTTAGTCGGAGCAGATGCATTAATAAAATACAAAGATGATTCTCAATTTATACAGTCACCTGATAAATTTATTTCTATATTAGAGGATTCTCATCAAATTGATAAGATAGATTTTTTTGTATTTGAGAAAATATGTCAGCAATTACAAGAGTGGAAAAATGCAAATAAAAAATTATTTCCAATATCAAGTCATTTCTCAAGAAGTACCTTTATGAAATCTGATTTTTTAGAAAGACTCGAAACAACAGTAGAACTATATGATGTTCCTAAAAAATATTTAGAAGTAGAGATTACTGAAAATATGTTTACCACAAATTATAAAGAAGTAAAAGAACGAATTACTCAAATTAGATCAGCAGGATTTATTGTTTCAGTTGATGATTTTGGTATTGAAAGCTCGAATCTTGCTCTTTTAGCAACAGCTCAATTTGATATTCTCAAAATAGATAAAAGTTTTATATCAGATGTTGTATCTAATAAAAACACCAGAACTGTTATTGAGTCTATGGTTGATGTTTGTACAAAAATGAATATTAAACTTATTGCTGAAGGTGTTGAAAATAAAGAACAATTAAATGTATTAAAAGAATGTGGAATTAGAACAGTTCAAGGTTTTTTGTTTAGTAAACCTATACCAATGATTGAGTACGAATGGAAGTATATGAAATAAATGGGAAAATATAAAGAGGATAGAATATGAAGAAAACAGATTTACTGGAAAATAAATTAAAGACTAAGGGAATTCTTGCTTTTTTAATCATTATTAGTGTCATAGCATTACTTTGTTCATTGCTCATTAAGCGTGGTTCGGATATAGCCAATAATGAAGTCAATAGATATTTATCAGAGATTTCACAACAGACTTCCTATAAGGTGAATCAAGGAATAGATATGAATATTGATAAATTAACGACCATAGGGCGTTCTTTAAGATATTTAAATAAAGAAAAGCAAGAGAGTTATATTAAGGAAATATTAGCTGACAGTGCTTATGAATGGATAGGCATTGTCTCATCTGAAGGAGTTATAAGGACTACAAATGATCAAGGTGTTCATCTAAATAATTTACAGATTATTCAAGAGGTTTTACAAGGTCAATCTGTAGTAAGTGAAGAAATCGTAGAAAATTCACAAGGTGAAAAGGGGACACTTTATGCAGTACCATATCAGGAAAATAATGAAAAAAATGTACTTGTTGGATGGATGCCCAGTGATACAATGAGGTTATTATTAAATACAGATACATTTGATGGAACAGGATTCTCGCATATAGTATCAAAAAATGGGAATTTCATATTGTATTCAGCAAATTCTAACTCAGCACTTAAAGGAGATAACTTCTTTACTTCATTAGAAGAGCAAGGAAAAGTGAGTGATGGCTATCATTTAGAATCTATGAAAAAGAATCTTTTAGATGGGAAAGATGGTGAAATTGAATTTACAATTGGTGATAATGAGGAGCGAGCTTTGATATATACAGCTTTAGATGAGGGGAATTGGTATCTCTTATCTATTGTTCCACCTGACATTTATAATACTCTCATTAGTTCATATATATTTCAATCTGTTTTAACAGTGGCAGGCAGTGTATCAGTGTTGTTCATTTGTTTGTTTATAATGATATGGTGGGTAACGAAGAATAAGAATCAAGAAATTTATAATATTGCTTTTGTTGATCCCATTACTCTTGGGTTTACACAGCCACGATTAAAAATAGAAATAGATGAATTGATGAATCATTTTGAACCTTTCTCTTTTATTACACTTGATTTAAAGAAGTTTAAATTAATTAATGACTCATTTGGCAGTTATGAAGGAAATAGGGTCCTTAATCACGTATATCATTGTATAAAGAAAAACTTAAATGATAAGGAATCAGTATCAAGAATTAATGCTGATAACTTTGATATTATCTTTAAGACAATTGATAAAGAAGAAATATCTGAACGTTTAACAAAGATAGCAACAGATATTAATGAATTTAATAAGGAACGAGAAATTCCTTATTTTATACCCATTATTTGTGGAACGTATATTGTAACACAAAAAGATGATACAATGATTACTATTCATGACCGTGCTAATGCGGCACGAAAGAAAAATAAACAAAATGGACAGTTACTTTGCAATAATCTTTTTTATGAAGAATTAGAAAGACTTAATATGATCAAAGAAAAAGAAATTGAAAATTCAATGGAAAAAGCATTAGAAAATCATGAGTTTGAAGTTTATCTTCAACCAAAGGTATGTTTAAAAACAGGCAAGGTTATAGGTGCAGAAGCCTTAGTTCGTTGGATACATCCAACGAAAGGAATGATTTATCCAAATGATTTTATACCATTATTTGAAGAGAATGGCTTTATTTTAAAGTTGGATCAATATGTTTTTGAAGAAGTGTGTAAATTATTACGTAGATGGATTGATGAAGAAAAGCCACTTCGAAGAATTTCTGTTAATCTTTCACGTAATCACTTAAATAAACAAGGGTTTTTAAAAGAATATAGTGTAATTCAAAAAAAATACAATGTACCACCAGAACTATTAGAAATAGAATTAACTGAAACAATTGTTTTTGAGAATCTATCCTTGCTTAAAGATATTATTGATGATATTCATAATATGGGGTTTCTATGTTCAATGGATGATTTTGGAAGTGGTTATTCTTCACTTAATGTTTTAAAAGAGGTGCCTGTAGACATATTAAAGCTTGATCGCATTTTCTTTGTCAATGAAGCTACAAAACGCAGCAATGATGTTGTTCAAAGTGTCATTGAATTGGCAAAGAAATTAGATATGGAAACTGTTGCTGAGGGAATTGAAACAATCCCTCAGGTTGAGAGTCTACAAAAGATGCAATGCGATATTATTCAAGGATATGTTTTTGCAAAACCAATGCCTATAAGTGAATTTGAAGAAAAATATAATAAAGATCTTGCCATTATTGATGTAAATCATTAAATAAAAATATCCTTTGAAACAGAAGATAAAATTAAATCTGTGAATGAGGATATTTTTTGATATAAATGAAAATATGAATAAACATTTTAAGCTAATGGTAACAAGTTTCTTTACCGATGTAACATTATGAACTTATTTTGCTATAATGGTTAATGAAGATTAACGAAAGAGATGAGACTATGAGCAAACATGAAGTTATAATTAACAAGGAAAAGTGTATAGGATGTCAAATGTGTATAAAAGATTGTCCTGCACATAACATTGAATTCAAAGACAAGAAAGCAGCAATTATTGATAAAGAGTGTATAATGTGTGGTCATTGTGTTGCTATTTGTCCAAAAAATGCAGTTATTATAAGTGGCTACACAGATCATCCTATAATAAGGGAGAAGGATGTAAACTTAAATCCCAATGATATTTTAAATACAATACGTTTTCGAAGAACAATTAGGCAATTTCAAAAGAAAAATATTCCACAATCAGTGTTAGAGCAAATTGTAGAAGCAGGAAGGCTCACACACACAGCCAAAAATATGCAGGATATTTCAATGATAGTATTAGATAAAGAAAAGTCAAGAGTAGAAAGAATGGCAGTTCAACTCTTTAGAAGAATAAAGCCATTTGCAAATCTATTCAGCTCTATGATAAAAAGAACGAATATAACTGATGATTTCTTCTTTTTTGAAGCTCCTATAGCAATAGTCATTGCCTCAAAAGATCCAATTAATGGTGCATTGGCTGCTCAAAATATGGAATTCGTTGCAGAAGCAAATGGTTTAGGTGTTTTATATAGTGGTTTTTTTTCAATGGCAGCAAATCATTCATGGCAAATTAAAAGAATTTTGGAATTACCAAAAGGGAAAAAAGTTATAACAACCTTGGTTTTAGGTTATCCTAAAGTTAAATATCAGAGAAGTGTGCAAAGAGAAAAGAGCGACATTAAATTTTTATGAGGTGAATATATGGAAAAAGAATGTCAAGAAAGATTAGAACAAATTACTTATGGATTTAAGGAATGTCAAAAAGCACTCATAGCAATAGGAGATGAAACAAGGCAAGTTATTTTACTTGTTTTATTACAGAGTGATTTATCAGGTATACGTGTTGGAGAAATAGCTAAAAAAGCTCATTTAACAAGACCATCAGTATCTCACCATTTACAGATACTGAAAGAAGCTGGAATTGTAAATATGAGAAAAGAAGGAACGAAAAACTTTTATTATATAAGTGGAGATGAAACACGTTGGAAGGAAATTGTTGATTTGGTTGAACTTATATATGAAGGCGTTTTGCATATTAAAAAATAGGGAGGAATAAATGATGATTTTATATTTTTCGGGTACTGGTAATAGTCAGTATGTTGCTCATATCATTAGTAAAGAAATACATGATGATGTACTTAATCTATTTGATAAAATACGTACTCAAGACTACACAGCTTTAAAATCTTCCAAACCATGGATCATTGTTGCACCTACATATGCGTGGAGAATCCCACGCATAGTAAATGAATGGTTAAAGAAAACACCACTTCATGGAAATAAAGATATTTATTTTGTGATGACTTGTGCAGGTTCAAAAGGAAATGCAGGATACTATCTTAAAGAATGGTGTCAAGATAAAGGACTTCAATATAAAGGTTGCACACAAATCATTATGCCAGAAAATTATATTGCACTTTATGATACAACTTCTCCAGAATTAATTCCTGAAATTTTGGAACAAGCATATCGTTGTGTTTTAAAGAGTGTTTACTATATTAAAGAAAATAAGTCATTCCCTGAATCATCAATAACACTAAAGGACAAAGTAAGTAGTGGAATTGTTAATGATCTTTTTTATCCTTTATTTGTACAAGCTAAAAAATTCTATGGAAATGATAATTGTATCTCATGTGGCAAATGTGAAAAACTCTGTCCTTTAAGTAATATAAAACTTATAGAGGGTCAACCTATATGGGGAAATCATTGCACGCATTGTATGGCTTGTATTTCTCGCTGTCCAAAAGGTGCAATTGAATATGGAAAGAAGACAAAAGACAGAATTCGATATGTTTGTCCAAAATAACAATTAAAAGTATTATATAAAAACGGAGGCTTGATATCTTATTTATCATTTCTCCGTTTTATTTTTAATATAAATATAAGTTCGTAAATGTTAACTTTTACGAACTTATAATTTTACCACTATATTCCCATATATTTACTAATATTTTATCCTATTTAACGTATTATTACAAGGTTTTTAAAAGTTAACAATTATAAACTCAATGTTTACGAAGGTTGTATAAAGTCTCATCAGAACTCAACATTTACACAAGGACTTATAATTTAAATATACACTATATAGACGACAAAGAGAGGAAAGGTAATATATGAGAAAAAAAGTTTTATTGAAAGTATCAGCTTGTTGTTTGGTAGTAATTATGTCCTTTAATGTATTGATTCAGGGAACATTAGCTACAAAAGAGAAATCTACAATACCAATATCTCATGATGATACAGAAACAGTTAGTCATAGCAAAAATACACCTAATCCAGAAACGGATTTTGATTTTAGTTCTTCTACAGGAACTATCACAAAATATAAGGGTTCTGCTGGAACAGTTATAATTCCAGATACAATTGGTGGCATTCCAGTGAAAGTCATAGGCGATGATGCCTTTAATTATGCTAGAATTAATAAGAAAGTTCTTTCTATAACATTACCATCAACATTAAAATCCATAGGCAATTCTGCATTTTATAATCAAGATATTTCATACATTGATTTTCCAAATGGACTTGATAGAATAGAAGGACAAGCCTTTTTAAATTGTACTCAATTAAAAGAGGTTATATTACCTGATTCAGTATCAACATTGGGGGAAAGTGCTTTTAAACAATGTGAATCTATTGAAAAGGTTGTGTTATCTAGTAACTTGACTGAGATACCGAATTCATGTTTTTACTCTTGGACAAAACAAGGAGCCCTTAATGACATTATATTTAAAGAAGGTCTAGAGGTCATAGGGGCAAATGCATTTATGAATCAAAGTCTAAAAAATGTACAGCTTCCTAATTCAGTTCGTATTATTGATCAACAAGTGTTTGCAAGGCAAGCAGACGCGAGTAATCATGGAGATTTTTATATTGGAACTGGCATTGAAGAGATTCGTTCCCAAAATGGTATTCCAAATATAGCAAATGCATTTTCAGGATGGAAAGGTAGAATTATATTTCCGCTTACAAAAGATGTCATAGACTCTAGAGGAGCAAATGCTATATTAGATTATCCCAATAGTTCATTCAAGGTGTTTTATGCAAATATTGTAGATTATAATACAAATGGTGGAAATCCAGCAAGTATACCAAGTGAAACAGTTTTATTTGAAGATACTATAAAAAGTATTCCTGTTCAACCAATTAAAGATGGCTTTTCCTTTGCAGGCTGGTACAGTGATAGTGCTTTAACTAATCTATGGAATTTTACAACTTCAAAGGTAACATCAGATATAACTTTATATGCAAAATGGGTTCCCATTGAATGGACAATCACTTTTGACACAAATGGTGGAAGTGCTATAGAAAAACAAAAAGTCAATATGTATGACTTCATTTCTGAACCGTCTACTCCAATTAAGAATGGTTACACTTTTGCAGGCTGGTACAGTGATAGTGCTTTAACTAATCCATGGAACTTTACAACTTCAAAGGTAACATCAGATATAACTTTATATGCAAAATGGGTTCCCATTGAATGGACAATCACTTTTGACACAAATGGTGGAAGTGCTATAGAAAAACAAAAAGTCA
Source organism: Coprobacillus sp. (assembly GCF_984815275.1). Lineage (NCBI taxonomy): Bacteria > Bacillati > Bacillota > Erysipelotrichia > Erysipelotrichales > Coprobacillaceae > Coprobacillus > Coprobacillus sp. The sequence goes on along the minus strand of NZ_CFJNYH010000029.1, from coordinate 19,693 downwards.
ATATGTATGACTTCATTTCTGAACCGTCTACTCCAATTAAGAATGGTTACACTTTTGCAGGCTGGTACAGTGATAGTGCTTTAACTAATCCATGGAACTTTACAACTTCAAAGGTAACATCAGATATGACTTTATATGCAAAATGGGATGAATCAAATTCTCATTTAACTGAAATAGATGAAAATACTATAATTGTTACAAAACCATCTAATACAAACAATAACATTAACACATCAGATAGTACCAATACTCATTTATATATTTTTTTTACAGTTTTATCTCTTTTAGCTTTTGGTATTGTTATTTTTAAAAAGAAAAACATTTAAAATATGATATAAGCTTTGTTGATGGTATTCATATTGGTGAATTTGCAGATCATTAATACAACATACTGATTAATCAGTACTTTCGTTTGAAAGAATGAAACATATATATTATAATATATATAAATGAGAAAGAGAGAAAGGAGATTAATTATGGAAAAAGAAGTGCTAGACTATGTGATTGAAAAAACACATGAATTAATGAATGCATCATCTTGTTGTAATGAAGCAAAAGAAGCTGCTCAATCATGGTTGGACGCTATTGGAACAGAAGATGAAGGTATTGAAACAGAAAAGTATATTGCTGAGTTAGAAGAAGATATTGGAACTATTGATGGCTTGATAGATTTTGCTGGATCTGAGTATGGTATAAAACACTTTGGAGTTGAAACTGCTAAAAGTATTTTAGAACATGCGAAGGAAATAAAGGCTCAAGGTGCAAAGTATTGCGATTGTGCTGCATGCCAAGCTGTTGCTGCAATTCTTGAAAAGAAAGATGATTTACTTTATTTGATGAAAAAAGATTAATTTGATAATAGTCATGAAAAGAGTAAAATGATACATGAACTGCCTCCAATCTGTTAGATTTTTGGTCTAAGTTTTTGGGGGCAGTTCATACAGTGGTTTACTCTTTTTATTTATAAGTATAATTATAAAGTGTTTGTGAATATATGAGAAGTATAGTAAAATATGAAAAAATAGAAAATAATAGCGAGGTTAATGAATGAATAGAAAATATCCTAAAATTATTCTTTCCGAAGAGGGAGAGAAGTGGTTAGATAATGGTCAAATGTGGATGTATAAAAACAATGCAGTTGATATTGATGAAACAATTGAAAATGGATCATTGGTAGATATTATGACAACTAGAGGAAGATATATGGGAACAGGTTTTATTTCTAAGAATAGTCATATTACTGTTCGTATTTTATCAAAGAAAAGTGATGAAATCATTGATAGAGATTTTTTTAAGAAAAGAATCCAATTTGCATATGATTTTCGTAAGACACTAGAACTAGATAATATTGAGAATTGTAGACTTATTTTTGGTGAGGCAGATCAGCTGCCAGGATTAACTGTTGATAGATATAATGACATTTTGGTCACACAAGTGAGTTCATATGGATTAGATGTTATAAAAGACATGATTTATGAACTGTTGCTTGAAGTTTTAAATGAAGATGGGCAAGATATCAAAGGGATTTATGAAAGAAATGATATAAAGATAAGGGCAAAAGAAGGGTTGTCATTAGAAAAAGGTTTTTGGAGAAATGCTCATTTACCAACAACAACAATTATCAATGAAAATGGAATTTTATTACATGTTGATGTAGAAAATGGTCAAAAGACAGGATATTTTTTAGATCAGAAAGCCAATAGAGTTTTATTAAGAAAAATGGCACATGGTAAAAAAGTATTGGATTGTTTTAGTCATACAGGAGGTTTTGCATTAAATGCTGCATATGGTAAAGCAAAAGAAGTACACGCAGTTGATGTTTCTCAAACTGCTTTGAACCAGGCCTATGAAAATGCTAAATTAAATCATTTGGAGAATAAAATGAGGTTTATAAAAGATGATGTTTTTGATTATTTAGATAAATGTAAAGTCGGGCAGTATGATATTATTGTCTTAGATCCACCTGCATTTACAAAATCAAGAAGAACAATTGATCATGCTTATAATGGATATAAAAAAATTAATATGAAAGCTATGAAATTATTAGGTAGAGGTGGATATCTCATCACATGTAGTTGTTCACGTTTTATGGAAACTGATAATTTTGAAAAGATGTTGCGTGAATCTGCTCTTGAAAGCGGAGTGACTCTAAAACAGGTATCTGTGACACAACAAAATCATGATCATCCTATTCTTTGGACAATGGAAGAAACATCTTATTTAAAGTTTTATATTTTCCAGATTATTTAGTATATTTAAATAATGAAGAAGTTTAATGTATAAACTTCTTTTTTAATGGTGCATTTTAAAAAATTCTTTTCATGTGATTGAATCACAGAACTTATCAATATATTTATATAAAATATATTTGAAAAGAGGTTATAAAAATGTTAAAGACTTTAATTATTGGTGGAGTTGCTGGCGGAGCGACAACAGCAGCTCGTTTGAGACGTCGTGATGAAGAACGAGAAATTGTTATTTTAGAACGTGGTGAATATATTTCTTATGCAAATTGTGGATTACCTTATTATATTGGTGATGTTATTAAGAGTAGAGATACTCTATTATTACAAACACCAGAAGCAATGAAGGCAAAGTTTAATATTGATGTGAGAACACAACATGAAGTTATTAAAATTAATCGTCAGAATAAAAATGTTGTTGTTAGAGATTTAAAGAATGGGACAGAGTATATTGAAGAATATGACTCTTTGGTTATTGCGACTGGCTCATCTCCTATTCAACCACCTATTCCTGGTATTCATAATGAAAATATTGTTTCGTTATGGAATGTAAAAGATACTGATTTTATTAAGAATTATATTCAAGAACATAAACCAGAAAAGGTTACTGTTGTTGGTGGGGGATTTATTGGATTAGAAATGGCTGAAAATCTACACACTCTTGGAATGAAAGTCAGCTTAGTAGAGTTACAGAATCAAGTTATGGCACCTATTGATTTTGAAATGGCACAATTATTGCATGAGAATATAACAATGAATAATGTTGATTTATATTTGAGTCATGGAGTAAAGGAGTTTATTCAAAAAGATAAACAAACGATTGTCTGTTTAAATGATGGTCAGCAGATTATTAGTGATTTGGTTATTTTGGCATTAGGAGTGAAGCCAAATAGTTCATTGGCGAAAGAAGCAGATTTGAATATCAATGAACGTGGAGGCATTATTGTTGATGAATATTTAAGAACTTCAGATAAAGATATCTATGCAGTAGGTGATGTTATTGAAGTAGACAATTTTGTGTTAAAAAATAAAACAATGATACCGTTAGCTGGACCAGCAAATAAACAGGGAAGGATCTGTGCTGATAATTTGGTTGGTGATTGTAAGATTTATCAAGGAAGTTTAGGCAGTTCAGTTGCAAAGGTTTTTGATTTAACAGTTGCTAATGTAGGAGTTAATGAGAAAATGCTGCAAGCATTAGGAAAGAAAAAAGATAAGGACTATCTAACAATCATTATTAATCAAAAATCACATGCTGGTTATTATCCTGGTGCCACTCCATTGACTTTAAAATTAATATTTGATTTTGATGGACAAATATATGGTGGACAAATCATTGGTCAGGATGGAGTTGATAAACGAATTGATACTTTAGCTACAGTGATGCGTTTAAAAGGAACTATTCATGATTTGGCAGAATTAGAACTTTCATATGCACCACCTTATTCTTCAGCAAAAGACCCCGTGAATATGCTAGGTTTCGTGGCTGAAAATGTATTAGATAATTTGGTAAAATTCATATATCCTCATGAATTTGATCAACTGGTTCAAAATCATCCAAATGATCATATAGTGTTAGATATAACGGAAGATGTCGAAAGAATGGTATATCATATCAAAGATTCTTATCATATACCATTAGGGCAATTACATGAAAGGATTAATGAATTAGATAGAAATAAAACAATTATACCTTATTGTGCTATAGGTGTACGTTCTTATAATGCTGCTAGAATTTTAATGCAGAATGGATTTTCAAAAGTAAAAGTATTAGCTGGAGGAACTGCCTTTTATAAATCAATGCATTATCTAGAAAACAATTTATCTGTTCAACAACAAAAACAGGAAATTATTCCTGAAGATAAAGAACTTAGAATTCTTGATTGTACAGGATTACAATGTCCTGGACCAATTATGAAAGTTAACGAGGTTATGGCAACTCTAGAAGCTAATGAAGTATTAAAAGTTTCAGCAACAGATATGGGATTTATAAGAGATATTGGAACATGGTGTCAACGTACAGGGCATACATTGTTAAAAAGTGAACGCAAAGGAAAAGAGAATTTTGCTTATATTAAAAAAGATATAAATGAATGCCCAATTCATCAGGCAGTTGAGATTCCACAAGGAAAAACAATGGTTGTCTTTAGTGGTGATTTAGATAAGGTATTAGCATCATTTATTATTGCTAATGGAGCAGCTGCAATGGGTAGACCAGTGACAATGTTCTTTACTTTCTGGGGATTAAATGCACTTCGTAAAACTGAAAAGCAACATATTAAGAAATCATTTATTGAAAAGATGTTTGGAATTATGATGCCTCGAGGAAGTGAGAAATTAAAACTATCCAAAATGAACATGGCGGGTATGGGAACAAGTATGATGAAAAAAGTTATGAAAAATAAAAATGTGAATTCATTAGAAGAATTAATGAGTCTCGCCCAATCTAATGGTGTTAAATTGGTAGCATGTACTATGTCTATGGATATTATGGGGATTACAAAAGAAGAGTTAATAGATGGTGTTGAACTTGCAGGTGTAGCCAGTTATTTAGGTGATGCGGAAGAGTCAAATGTAAATCTATTTATTTAAAAAACTGGAATATTCCAGTTTTTTACTTTGTTAAATTCTTTAATTTTTGATAATCAATAATTTCAATCTGACCCCTAGATAATCTTACGAAACCTTCCTCACTAAAATATTTCAACATTCTTGTGACAACTTCACGTGCACTACCAATAAGTTTGGCAATTTGTTCATGTGTTGCTTTAATTATATAATTGTTACTATGATCAGCTTCTTCAATTAAAAAGAGCGCTAAACGTTGATCAAAACTCATAAACAGAATTTGTTCCATTGCCCACATCACTTTTGAAAAACGGTCAGTTGCAGTTTTATATGCAAATAATTCTACATGGGCGTTTTCATGTGCAATTTTACCAAAATCAGTTGAATTAATTTGTAGAGTTTTACAATCAGTATTTGCGTCTATATAAATATCAAAAGTAATATTTTGTAAAATGCAAGATGCTGATAAGACGCAAATATCACTTTCATATAATCGATAAAGAGTAATCTCACGTCCATCAGGAGACAACATATAGACTCTTAGACACCCGCTTTTAACAAGAATAACACCTAGACATTCTATGTCACCATTATAGAGTGTTGTATTTTTTAAGTATGTTTTAGAAAATGCTTTTTCTTCTATGTGATTCTTTTGTTCGGGAGTTAATTGCTTCCAAAAAGGAAAACTATTCATCAATAACTTTAAGTCACTTTTTTCTAACATGAAATCACCTCTAGACTAATCATAACCAATTCGTTCTCAAATAACAAGGTGTGTGAATTAAAGATTATATCTTTATAGAGAGAATCTACTATTATTATATATATGATTTGTGATTTATGATAGAATATGAAAGATAGAGGGGAAGTATAGGAGAGGTTAATATGCAAGTTTTACTGAGTTTATTAATTGGTTATGTTGCTTTATATATTGTTATTTATCTACATGAAGTTGGACATGCTATTTGGTATTGTCGATTTGGTTGTAAAAAGCATTGGTATCATGTCACTGTTGAACCCTATTTGTTTTTTTCTACACCTTTGCCAGTGGATATAGAAAAAGCTGATAATCTGAGTTCCAACAAGGATATCATTGTTTCTTATGGGGGTATACTGAATAATCTTATTTTTACTTTTATTGCATATTTCCTTATTTGTAGAATCAATATAATGGATTATTATCTATCTTTATTTTTGTGGATGTTTTATACATTACATATTTCAGAAATAGTAAGTTATATGTTTATTGGTAATCTGTATCTAGTAAGTGATATGAAGAATATTGCAAAAAGAAAACCTTTATTGCGTTGGGTTAATTTGGTCATAGGAATCATTTTAACATTAGGGTATGTATGGATATTGACAACAATTCCACAAGAATTATTTATATATATATTAATATATAATCTACTTACAATTGTATGCATGGGATTAGGACGGATAATTTTTACTATAAAACATGGTAAGGGCTCATAAAATTTGTTTTAAAGGAGAAGAAATAACTTTTATTACATGTATATCTTCACCTTATGTAGATTTTTATGCAAAAAACAGCCCTATTACGTGTTCTAGAAATTGATTTAAAAGATACATATAATAAGATTGTTGCTATTTTAGATGAAAAAGGTAATTTTCTAAATGAGAGTGACTATGTAGATTGTAGAAGTGTATGAAAAAAATTATTGTACTCTCTATTTAATGGAAAAATATATAAGGAAAGAGGATATATAATATGAAAACAGAAAGATTGTTAATAAGAAGATTTACACCAAATGATTGGGAAGATCTTTATGAGTATTTATCACAAGAAGATGTGGTCAAATATGAACCATATGATGTTTTTACAAAAGAACAGTCCAAAGAAGAAGCAATAAAACGTTCAAAAAGCCAAAACTTCTGGGCTGTATGTTTACTTGGTAGTGGAAAAGTTATTGGAAATATATATTTAGAAAAACAAGGATTTGAAACTTGGGAACTAGGCTATGTTTTCAATAAAAAGTATCAAGGAAAGGGATATGCGACAGAAGCCACAAAGGCTTTAATAGATGATATTTTTATGAATCATCATGCTCATCGTATATTGGCTATGTGTAATCCACTTAATACGGCTTCATGGAAATTGATGGAAAGATTAAACATGCGTCGAGAGGCTCATCATATTAAAAATAACTGGTTCTTTAAGGATGAAAACGGTAGTCCAATATGGCAAGATACTTATAAATACGCTATTTTAAAAGAAGAATGGCAAACAGATTATAAATAAAAAGCAAGTTGTTTATTTTCCAGTAAATAACTTGCTTTTCATGTTTAAATGACTAATAAAATTTTGGGTTTTTATGACAACATATCTTTCTTGATATGACCATTATTAACAACAGCTAGAACATCAAAATGATGATTAACAACAATAATATCTCCATCATAACCAACTTCTAATTTTCCTTTTGGTAAGTTATATAATTGAGCTGGATTTGTAGAAGCCATAAGAACAACATCATCAATACTACAACCACAAATACGCATCATATTTTGACAAGCTTGATTTAATTTTATTGTACTGCCTGCAATTCTTCCTGTTGCTTTAACACGTGCTTTTCCATCAATGATTTCTATCTCTTTTCCAGAAAAATGATAAATACCATCTGCTAATCCTTTACATGGATTGGCATCACAAATAAGGACAATTCTCTTTGATCCAATTGATTTATAAGTTGCTTTTATGACATCCTCATGAATATGAAATCCATCTACAATAAGTTCACAAAAAAGATCTGATATCATTGCACCTGTAACAACCCCAGGATCTCTATGAAGATGTTGTCCCATAGCATTATAAAGATGAGTAATTCCTTTGGCACCATATTGTTGTGCTTGAACAACTTGACTCGCAGAGGCACTACTATGACCTACATTCATAACAATCCCCTTATTATTACCATATGTAATTAATGATAATGCATTTGGTAATTCTGGAGCAATTGTCATTGCTTTTATTTTATGAGAATGTTTTAAGAAATCATTGAATATCTCTAGTTGAGGGTCTTGAATACAGTCTTCTTTCATAACACCACGGTTATTTTTATTTAAGAAAGGACCCTCGATATGTATCCCTAATAGATTTGAAACATTACATGATTCATATTTATTCAATAACTCTAACATATAAGAGTGTGTTTCACATGTTAAACTTGCCATGAAACAAGTCACCCCTTCTTCTATCAAAGCATCACTAATTTTTATCATATCTTGATTTTGACAGGTATTAAAATCATAACCATTAATTCCATGTGTATGCGTTTCAATCAGGCCTGGTATGATATAATTCCCTTTAGCATCAATAACTTTATCGTAAATAATATCCTGATAATCTTTAAATATACCAGTAATGGTGTTGTCTTCAACGAGCACAGCACCGTTATCGATTTTCCTATACCCATCAATAATGAGTATTCCATTTTTAATAAGAATTTTCATATATTAGTCATCTCCTTCAATAACAGCACGATCTACAATCAGATATGCTTGAGGATGATTATTAATAAGTGTCACTGGACACATGATATCAATATCACCATTAATAACCTTTTGAATAGGTTCGTGTTTTTTAGCACCATTTGCCTCCACAATGACAATTTTAGATTCCATAAGTTGTTTAATTCCTAGTGTTATTCCTTGTGATAAAATTTCATTTGTATCAAAATATTTTTTCCCTACTGATTGTGTGATTTCATCTAAATCAATAATATGTGCATAATTATTTGGATTAACACCAGGTTCATTAAAGCCAAGATGTCCATTCACACCAACACCTAATAATGTTAATGTTAAACCATTGTGATATGAAATATATTGATTAGCTCTTTGACATTCTTCCATTAAATTTTTTGCAAGACTATTGAAAGTATGAATATGATCTAAAGGAATATGTGCTGGTTCAAATAAATTCTTATTGAGATAAGCAAGACAGCTTCCAGCGTTTGTTTGGTCTAAACCTACCCATTCATCTAATTCGATATAATATGCTTGTGTCAAATCGATAAGTTTATCATTATGAGCTTTACATAATAATTGAAGTGTTTTTACAGGTGTATCACCTCCTGCAAAACAATAAAGACCATTAGGTTGAGACTGAAATGTTTTAATAATAATTTCAGTAGCCTGTTGACTCATTTCTTCATAATTTTCTGTAACTATTAATTTCATATTTTTCTCCTTCTATTCATAATTATATAAGCACTTAATGATTATGCAAATACTACCTTTTATTATACGATATTAGATTTTAAAGTAAATATTTGTTGATTGTTTCGATACATGTGTTACACATTAGAAAAAAATAACAATTATGTTACATATTGTTACATATTGGAAAGTTTGATAAAATATCAAAAAGGAGATGTAGAAAATGTTATTCTTAGAAAAAACACCACAGTTATCAGATACTGATATTAATATTTATCAATATATTGTTACACACTTAGAAAGTGTTCAATATATGCGAATTAGGGATTTAGCGCAAGCTACTTTTGCAAGTACAGCTAGTATTTTACGTTTTTGCAATAAATTTGAGTGTAATGGATATTCAGAATTTAGAGTTCGTCTTCAGTCTTATGTTCAATCACAACAAGAAAAATTAAAAAAAGTTGATGAAACAATCTTTATTAATTTTCTACAACGTACAAATGAAGCATTATTCCAAAAAAATATTTATGATGCAACTGAACTCTTAAAAGAAAAAGAATTGGTTTTATTTGTTGGACATGGCTCTTCAAATATTATAGCTGAATATGGAGCTTTATATTTTTCTTCACTTTGTAGTGTGGCTTTATCTGTAGAAAATCCTGCAAATTATCCAATAAATTTTATTTATCAAAATATTTCTAGTAAAATATGTGTTATTGTTCTTTCTGTATCTGGTGAAACAGAAGAAATTATTGAGTATCTACAGCATTTTAAAAGGAATAACAGTAGTATAATTTGTATAACTAATAGTACAAAGTCGACAATTGCAAAATTGTCAGATGTTTGTATACCTTATTATATTACGGAGGAATCATTTGAAGGTTCCAATATTACTTCACAAGTTCCTGCTCTCTATACAGTTGAATATCTAGCAAGACAAGTTCATAGTGCTAAGTTTTCTGCAACAAAGAGTGAGAATCAAGAAGAGTATGAAATAGATACATGTATAGGAGAATGATAGAAGGAAATGGGGATATGACAAGTTTTATTTTATAACTGATTATAGTCATTCTTATGGAAGGGAGTTATGAACTTATGTAGATAGGCATGATAATCAAATATTAAGTCTGTCTGTGACTAATACGAATAGATCTGTATAATCGTTTTCTAAAAATGAAAAACTATGTTGAAATTGGTTGTAATTGTTATAATGTATACTCAAAGGAGTGTGTATTATGATTAAATGTATTGTATGTGATTTAGATGGAACACTTATTAAAACTGATGATACTATAGAAGAAAAGACATTAGTGACTTTAAAAAACTATATAGATAAAGGCGTAGAGTTTATCATTGCGACTGGTAGGGATCATAATATGGTTATAGATTTTCTTAATCAATATGATTTGGATTGTGATTTGATACTCAATAATGGAACACAGTATTGTAATAAACAAAAGACATTTAATGATATTTATCCTATGGATAATCATTCTTTTCAAAAGATTGCAACAATTCTAGAAGAGCGTGGTTATCTATTATCTATACATACAAATCAAGGAAAATATTCTTTTAAAGATGCAGAATCATTCTGGGAACAACATGTTCAAATTTTAAAATCATCATCAGCCTATTTAAATAAACCTTTACCAAAGAAAACTTTTACAACAAGGGAAGGTTATTTAAGAGATTTCCATTATGCTTCAAATGCTAAAGAAATGATTAATAAGGGAATAAAAGTTTTAAAAATTGATGCTAGGCATTTCAATTCACATTCAGTTAAAGGCATTAAACAAGAACTCAATATAGAACATCTAGATATCTCATCTTCTTATGAAGATAATATGGAAATAACAACTAATAAAACAAATAAAGGATATTTATTAGAAAAGGTTATTCAAAAAAAGGGATATTTATCAGATGAAATTGCAGTCTTTGGTGATGGCGAAAATGATTGTTATATGCTAAAGCAATTTCCATATTCATTTGCTCCAAATAATGCTTGTCAATTAGCTAAAGAATCTGCTCAATATATATTGAGTCAAACAAATGAAGAAGGTGCAGTTTATGAGGGAATTGAATTATTGAGAAAATTAAATTTATTATAATGTAAAAAATATTTCATAGAATCAACTATACTCTATAGAATAGACAAAAAACAAATATCACGTTATCTATGGAGTGTTTTTATATACCTAAGTTTACAAAAAAAGATTTATCTGAAGCTACAAATCATAAAGGAGGAATATAGAATGAAATGTCCTTATTGTCAACAGGATTTAGTAAAGGGACATATCCAAACAAGAGGAGAGGTTCTCAAATGGATACCCTGTGATAGACAACTTTCAAGGTTAGATCTACGTTGGAAAGTTGGAGACGGAGAAATAAAATTGGGTGATTATAAATTTTGGCATGGTGGAGATGTTGATGCGTATTGTTGTCCAGAGTGTCATAAAATTATTATTGATTATAAATAAGAAAGATTTCTTTTTATGATGACTCTACGGAGCGTTTATTGTTTTTTTAATAATATGTTTTATTCTATACAAGAGGTGAAGTTATGGATTGTCAAAAAGTTGGAGAATTAATTTATCGATTACGAAAGGAAAGACAGCTTACTCAAAAAGAGTTGGCTGATCAGATTGGAATTAGTGATAAAACTATATCTAAGTGGGAAAGAGGAGTTTCCCAAACAAAAGGATATTAAGAAATAACCTGTGTTTTCCTGCTTGCAAATAGAAATACAGTAAAAAGATACTTCACATTAGAATAGAGGTATCTTTTTTTGCTTTATAAAAAATAAAAAGAAATAAAAAATAAGATTTCATAAATATTTCATAAAAGCAATTTATACTATAGATGATAGGAGGTATGAAAAAGGATATGCTAAGAAATTCATTATTGTATATTAAAAGAAAGAAGAAAAAATCTATAATTGTATTATTTATACTAACAGCAATTTTAATAAGTCTTTATACATGTTTATCTATAAATAAGTTTAGTAATAATGTGGAGAGTATTATTTATAGAGCAGCCAATTCTTCATTTATTCTAAAGAGTAAAAACAGCCAAGAGTTGATTGATACAAAGGAAGTTGAAGGTATAAAGAACTTAGATAGAATTAATGAGTATAATCTTGAATATGAAACACTTGCACAATTAAAAGGTGATGATGTTTTTGGTGGCGAGCAAAAAGTTGAAATATCAAATTTAAATTCTGAATATGAAAATCTTTTAAAGATTTATGGAGTAAGAGATTCTAGTTTAAGTAATGATTTTACAAGTGAAGTATTTAAAATAGTAGAAGGAAGACATATAGGAAAAGATGATAAAAATAAGATAATAGTTCATGAGGAGTTAGCTAAACAAAATCAATATGAATTAGGTGATAAAGTTTCAATAAAACAAATTAAACAATACGATCCTGATGATGAAGATATTAACTCTAATATTGGATTAGAAAATGAGTATGAAATAGTTGGTATTTTTTCTGGGAAGAAACAAGAAAGTTATACTGGATTTTCTTCCGATTACAGTGAAAATATGGCCTTTATTGACTATAGTTCAAGTCAAAAAATATCTGGTATAGATTCTAATTATGAAAAACTAAATCAAGCAACGTATTTTGTGAATAGTCCAGAAAATATGGACAAGGTAATTTCGAGTATAAAAAATATGAATATTAATTGGTCCAATATTGATCTTGAAAAGAATACAAAGATCTTTGATGATATATCAACTACTGTAGGATCAATTAAAGGAATAATACAAATAATTACATATTCAATTATAGTAGGAGGTTGTATAGTGCTTTCTTTAATATTGATACTATGGCTAAGAGAGAGAATTTATGAAATAGGAATATTATTATCAATAGGAATAGGAAAGCGTGAAATTATAGGGCAATTTATATTGGAGTTAGTTTTTATATCTATCCCAAGTTTATTTATTTCAACTTTAATAGGAAATTTAGTAACAAGAAAAATATTAAGTGAAATTATATTAAAAGAAAAAATTATAAGTACTTTAAGTAATGCATCTAATAAGATATTTGGAAGTGAAAATATTTTTATTATTTGTCAAAGCTATGGGTTATTAATTTTAATAATATTATTATCAGTTTTAATCACTTCAGGAATAATATTGATGAAAAAGCCAAAAGAAATTTTATCAAAAATGAGTTAAGGAGTAAAAAAATGAGTATATTAAATATGAAAAATGTTAGTTATAATTATAAAAATTCAAAAGAGAAAATCTTAAGAGATGTAAATGCAAATTTTGAATTAGGGAAATTTTATGCCATAGTAGGAAAATCTGGAGTAGGAAAATCCACTTTTTTATCACTATTAGCAGGGTTGGATGTTCCGGTAAAGGGGGAAATACAATTTGAAGGTGTCGATATATCTAAAAAGGGATATAGTCATCACAGAAGAAAACAGGTTTCTTTAGTATTTCAGAACTATAATTTAATTGACTATTTAACACCTATGGAAAATGTTAGGTTGGTAAATAAAAAAGCTAATAAAGAAATATTACTAGAATTAGGATTAGATGAAAGTCAAATTAATAGAAATGTAATGAAGTTGTCTGGAGGACAGCAACAAAGAGTTGCGATAGCAAGGGCGCTTGTATCTGAAGCACCTATAATTTTAGCAGATGAGCCAACAGGAAATCTTGATGAAAGTACAGCACTTGAAATAATTGAAATGCTTAATAAATTAGCAAAATCAAGAAATAAATGTGTAATAGTAGTAACTCATAGTAAAGAAGTAGCAAAGGCAGCAGATTATATTTTAGAAATAAAAAATAAAAATTTAAAAGAAGTTAATTTTAAGAAAAATAGTTAGTTTAATAAAGGAGATAATAATAAATGTTAAAAAATGCATTATCATATATAACAAGAAAAAAACTTAAGTCAATAATTATTTTTGCAATTATATTAATAATGGCAACACTTAGTTTAGTAAGTATATCTATAAAGAATGCAACTAATAACGCATCAAAAGAGACGTTTAAAAATATAACAAATAGTTTTTCAATGCAGATAAATAGAAGGGTTAACCCTGGAACAGCAAGAGGTGCAGGAAATGTAAAAGGGAAAGACATTAAAAAGATAGCTGATTCAAAAGAGATAGAAGGTTATATTAAAAGAATCAATGGTGTTGGAGATCTTGTAGATCATGATATAATTGAAACAGAAGAAACAAAGAGAAACCAAAGTGCTGAAAGAAAAAAAAGTTTTAAAAATGCAGTAATGGTTACAGGAGTTAATGATTCATCTAAAGAAGATAAATTTGTATCAGGTGCCTTTAAGCTTGTAGAAGGAAATCATTTAAAAACGGGTGATAAAGGAAAAATTTTAATACATAAAGATTTAGCTACGAAAAATAATCTAAAAGTTGGAGATAAGATGAAGATAAAATCAAATCTTTTTGACGCAGATAATGAAAAACAAGCTAATGAAACTATAGAAGTAGAAATAATTGGATTATTTGAAGGAAAGAATAAATCAGGTGTTTATTATTCACAAGAATTTTACGAAAATAATGTAGTTACAGATATTGATACTGCTGCTAGGTTATATGGGAATACTGAAGATACAGCTATTTATCAGGACGCAACTTTCTTTGTAAAAGGAGATATAGATCTAGATGCTGTAATAAAAAAGATGAAGAGTTTAGATATTGATTGGAAATCATACGATTTAATAAAGAGCTCAAGTAATTATCCAGCATTACAACAATCTATTTCTGGTATATATAAAGTAGCAGATAAATTATTTTTAGGTAGTTTAATTTTTGCAGGAGTAGTCTTAAGTTTACTATTATTATTGTGGATAAATGCAAGAAAAAAGGAAATAGGAATTATGTTAGCATTGGGAATAACAAAGGCTAAAATAATGGGACAATTCATTATGGAATTAATGATAATAGGATCCTTTGCATTTGCTGGATCATTCTTCTTGGCTAGCTATACAGGCAAAACAATTGCAAATAAAGTACTAAACAGTGTTACATCAGATATTGCAAAAAAAATGGCATCAGATGCATCTTCAGCAAATCTTGGAGCCGGAGTTGAAGTTGATGGATTTAATAAAACTCTAACAAGCCTTAATATAAATATAAATTCTTTAGATATGGTTTATGTAGTTATATTTGGTGTAGGAATAATGTTAATAGCACTTCTTATAGCATCTAATAAAATGCTAAGAAAACATCCAAAAGAATTATTAACAGATATTGAATAGAAATACAGATTTAGCTGTTTTATATTGTAGAAAGGAAAGTTAAAAGATGAATATACTAGTAGTAGAGGATGAGGATATGATTCTAGAAGGGATATGTGAATATTTAGGTGAACATGAATATTATTGTATTGCTGCATCAGATGGACAAAAAGCGATAGAAAAATTTAAAAACAATGAAATTCACTTGGTTTTATTAGATATTATGTTACCTAAATTAAATGGAATAGAAGTTTTACAATATATACGGAAAACTAGTAAAATTCCAGTTTTGATGTTAACAGCTTTTAATGATGATGATTATAAAATTAAAGCTTTTTCAGGACTTTGTGATGGATATATTGAAAAACCTTTTTCACTTTCTTTGCTTGAAACAAGAATTAATGCCTTGTTGAAAAGACATTATTCCAATTATTCAATTTTCAACTACAAAGATTGTCAAGTTAATTTTACAAGTTATAAGGCAACATATAAGGGAGAAGATGTATCTGTTAATGCAAAAGAACTTAAAATACTGGAGCTTCTTTTAAAGAATGAAAATATAGTGTTAACGAGAAATCAGATTATAGATGGCGTTTGGAAGGAAGATGAATCGATTCCATATGATAGAGTAGTAGATGTTTATATAAAAGAACTTAGAAAAAAATTAGGATTGGATTGTATAAAAACTATAAGAAATGTAGGGTATAAGATAACGATAAAATGAAAAAGATAAAATTATTTCCTAAGATATTTTTATATACATTTGCTATTATGTCATTTTTAATAATAATTAGTCACCTTCTAATTTATTTTATATTTCCAATTACATATTTGGAGAATAGAAAAGATAGTATAAAAAATACTGCAGATATTTTAGCGGAAAGTATAGATGGATTAGATAAGTCTTTTATTAATAAATATTTAGAACTGTTTTCTAAAAATAATGAAGTTAAAGTTTTTATTAAAAATGGAGCTATAGACAATGAAGTAAATTTAGAAAACAAAATAGATATAAATCTTGATAGTGAAAATAATTCAGTTATTATAGAAGAGAGAAGTGTAAAAACTAGAGAAGATGAAAATTTAGTTTTATATTTTGTAACTTCAAAGGATATGAAAAGGGAGGCTAAAAATATTAGCTTATCATTTTTACCATATACTTTAATTGTTAGTTTTATTTTTTCTATTGCTATTTCATATTTTTATACAAAAATAATAGTATCTCCAATAGTTGAAATAACAAAAGTAACAAATAATATGATGAAACTAGAAAAAGATGCATTACTAAAAGTAAAATCTTATGATGAAATAGGAAGTTTAAAAAATCAAATTAACACATTATATATTAGATTGCTAGGGGTTATAGATGATCTAGACAAAAAGAATAAAGAAATTATAGAACTTGAAAAAATGAAAGTTGAATTTCTAAGAAGTACATCACATGAACTTAAAACACCTCTTGCAAGTTTAAGAATTATTTTAGAGAATATGAAATATAATGTTGGTAAGTATAAAGATAGAGATAAATATCTTAGTGTATCTATTGAAACTATTGATAAATTGACAAAAATGACAGTTGAAATATTGAAAGTATCTTCTTTCCAAGAGTTAAAAGACGATAAAGAACTTTTAAATATCAATCAAGAGGTTAAAACTATTTTAGAAGATTATATGGTTTTATCAAACAATAAAAATATTGAAATAAATAACTTTTTAGATGAAGAAGAAATTTATATGTCTAAACTTGCACTAAGAAAGGTTTTAGCAAACTTAGTTAGTAATGCAGTAAAGTATTCGTATGCAAATGGTAAGATAAATATAGGAGTAAAAAATAATTATTTTTTTATAGAAAACTCATGTGAACCTTTAAATGAAAAACAGATAAAAGAATCATTTGATTTATTTTCTGGAGTTGAAGATAAGAGTAGTAATGGATTAGGCCTTTTTATTGTAAAAAATATATTACTTAACTATGGAATCAATTATAAATTCGAGAAAAGTGATATAGGCATGATTTTCTATTTTAAATTACCTAATATATATTCATAAAAATGAAATAGGCTTTTTAAAGATTTACTTAAAATTCAAAAAGTTGTATATATTTATTACTTTCGACTGGGATATAGAACTTCCAAATATATATTGAAAGGTATCAAGAAATCCGGAGTTTTGACGATAATGTATTGAATAACAATTACGATTCGTTTGCAGTAACAAAAGAAAGAAGTTGAAAATATGAAGACAGAATTTTTATCAAGCTATATTACATTATTCAGTAGTCTAAATTCCAGTTTATACGGAAGATAAACTTAAAATATCACAAATAGACGAAGTGATCCAGACACGGTGGCGGTCGAAGACATAGAGCCACGCCAGCTATGCTGGCGAGTGTATGGATTACTTCGGAGGTAGGCGAGCTTTAGCGAGCCGATATAAAAGCCCCCGTTATCTAACAGGGGGGTACTCTTACAAAAGACAAGAGCAAAAACAAATACAAAACTGCTGATATGCAACGATTTATAAGGTTATAAGAACTTATTTCACTTCACACCCTATTCTTTCTACCCGACAGGTCTAAAACAGCATATCAATAGCAAATAATTATAAGATACAAGGTGTATGCTCCTATGAGTATATGCCTTTTTTGATTGGAGGAATAAAGCATGAATGATATGAAATTTATTGAAACATTAAAGCAAAAGAGAAAAGCCTGTGATTATTCGCAATCACGACTGGCACAGGAACTACAAATCAGCAGGCAGAACTTAAATGAAATTGAAAACGGAAAAACAAAAGCCGGTAAAGAAATGAAGCATATACTTTTACATTATCTTGATTATTGTAATTGTACTCAGCCTTTCACTTTAACGATTGACTACCTGCGTGTTCGTTTTCCCACCACAGACGCATTGGAAATTATAAAAAATGTACTGGCAATGAAGAGCGAATATTTTATTCATGAAGATTACGGAATGTATGGCTATGAAGAACAGTATGTCTATGGGGATATTAGTGTAAATGTTTCTAAAGATAGTTCTATGGATGTTTTATTGGAATTAAGAGGTATGGGGTGTCGGAACTTGGAATATGTTTTACAGGCAAGAGGGATAGACTGGTATTCCTTTTTAAGCTGTTGTATAGATTGTCAAGGTGTTTTTAAACGCATAGATTTAGCGGTCAATGATATGGGCGGATTGCTGGATATAGAAATTCTAAGGGAACGCTATTATGCCAACAAGGTATGGAAACGTTCAAGAACCCATGAAGCAGTAGACAGCGGGAAATTATCGGGTACACATGGAGATACTGCAAAAACTTTTTATATCGGTTCAAAGAATAGTTCTATTTACTTTTGCCTGTATGAAAAAGAAAAGGAACAAAAAAGCAAAGGCATAAAAACAGACATTAAGAACCGCTTTGAAATTCGGCTAAAAAATGAAAAAGCAGGACAAACGATAGAACAACTTGTTTTTTCAAGAAATCCCGAACAGACCATAGCAAGCCTTATCCTCACACAGATAGATTTTCCCGATTATATTTTATGGGATATATTTTTGGATAATGTAACTACCTCACTTCCTTTTATTATGACGCCTGTTGCTGTCAATATGGATAAAACAAAACGCTGGTTAGAAAGACAGGTCATGCCCTCTTTATTGATGATAAAAGAGATTGAAAAGAAAACAGGAGCAAATTATCTGGAAGAAATCGACAGACATACAAAACTAACAGAAAAGCAGGAATTAAAAATTAAACAAATGACAACAGACATAGCAAATATGATTGAGAAAGATACCACTGTTCCTCAAGGGAATGACGGTATTTTTTAATTTCTTTAAAAAATCTGCAACAAAACGGCTACTTGCGTACAGATATGGTGCGAGGAAAGGAAATCTGACTTTTTTTGAAAACAGGTCATCAAATCGGTGGTTGCTGTCCCTATATGATGTGAAAGAAGAAACGTTTTTCAATTCCAACTTAACAATCCGTAGTTGCCGTTCCCTATATGGAGTAAAGAAAATCTTTTATTCCACAGTTGGCAGTTACGGCGTTGCATGGGTAGTTAGGGGGGTGAAAAGAAAATCAGATTTTTTCATCATCAACTTAGCAGAATGACACTTTCTTTCCCTATATGGTACAGGAAAAGAAAAAAGTTTTGAAGATTGGTTACGCTTCTGCTCTTTTCCAACGCGGTATATAGGAAAGATGATTTTCTTCTTTCGTGTTCTTTGACAACTGAATAAAGCAGTTCAATACGTTTGACAGACAGCGAGCCGTTGAAACAGATATGCCATGACCTTTTCCCTGCTAAAGCGAGCGAACCTTATCTGTGTTCCTGTAAGAAACTTGTCCTTTCCTACCGCCATGACCTGTCCTGTCTGATAATGATACTCCCGTACAGCCACAGCTTGAGCGTTCAGAGCGTCGCACGCAATGGGTACGGCTACATAAGAACTATGCAGAGGTGGAACTC
>NZ_CFJNYH010000028.1:0-46424 GCF_984815275.1 Coprobacillus sp. | reverse complement strand
TATTATTTACATCATTTTTCTTATTTACACCATCTAAGGACTTCATTGTCGGGAATAAGATTACTTCACGAATTGACTCTTGTCCAGTTAACAGCATAACAAGTCGATCAATTCCCATTCCCATACCACCTGTTGGAGGTAGTCCATACTCTAAAGCCTCTACATAATCTAAATCCATTTCATTGGCTTCATCATTACCTAATTCTTTTTCTTTTAACTGATTAGAGAATCTTTCATATTGATCAATAGGATCATTTAATTCTGTAAATGCATTTGCATATTCATTTCCACAAATGAATAATTCAAAACGTTGTGTAAAACGTGGATCTTCTAAATTCTTCTTAGCAAGTGGAGAAATTTCAATTGGATGACCATACACAAAAGTAGGTTCAACAATTGTCTCTTCTACATATTCCTCAAAGAAAGCATTAATAATATGACCATAACCAAAATGATTTTCAACTTCAATATGTCTTTCTTCAGCTAAAGCTTTTGCTTCTTCAAAAGTCATATCACTCGCAAAGTCAATGCCAGTTTGTTCCTTAATAGCATCTGTCATAGAAATACGTTTAAATCCAGGTGCTAAAGAAATCTTGTTTCCTTTATACTCTAAATCATATGTACCACAAACACTCATTGCAGCATTAGAAATAATACCTTCAGTTAAATCCATCATTCCTTCTAAATCACTGAATGCTTTATACACTTCAATTGTTGTAAATTCAGGATTATGAGTTCTATCCATTCCTTCATTTCTAAATAAACGTCCAATTTCATAAACAGCATCCATTCCACCAACAATTAATCTTTTTAATGATAATTCAGTTGCAATTCTTAAATAGAAATTCATATCTAAAGCATTATGATGAGTAGTAAATGGTCTTGCAGCCGCTCCTCCTAAAATAGGATTCAAGACTGGAGTTTCCACTTCAACATAACCTTGACTATCTAAGAAATTTTGAATTGATCGAATAATCTTAGGTCTTGCAAAAGCAATCTTTCTTGATTCCTCATTCATAATTAAATCTACATATCTTCTTCTATATCTTTCTTCAACATCACTTAAACCATGATATTTCTCAGGTAAAGGACGTAATGCTTTTGTTAAATGAATAAACTTTGCTACTTTGACTGATAATTCACCAGTGTTTGTTACAAATACAGTTCCCTCTATACCAACAATATCACCAATATCACTCTTAATTAAAACTTCATATTCATCTTCACCAATAACATCTTTTCTGACATAAATTTGAATTTGTCCATCTCTATCTTGAATATGCATAAAGCAGACTTTTCCTTTACGACGTTTTGTCATAATTCTTCCTGCAATTTTAACAGGGACTGCCATTTCTTCTAATTCTTCATGTGTTTTACCAGCAAATTCCTCTTTAATCTGTTTTGAAAAATGTGTAACATCGAATCTTTGTCCAAAAGGATCAATTCCTCTTTCTCTTAAAAAATCTAACTTTTCTCTTCTGACTAACTCTTGTTCACTAAACTGTCTTTCTTCCATTGTCTTCTCCTTTTCCAAATAAAAAAACTCCCATCCATAAGGGACGAGAGTCATCGTGTTACCACCCTAATTCGTCATTATATCACTATAACAACCTTTTCAACTCCTATCAGAGTCTAGCCTGTAACGCGGCACACGTTATTTTATCACTTTTGATCCAAAATACGGCTCCTAGTCTTTATTCATTGTTTTTGTTATCATCCATTTCCACCAGCAGGACTCTCTATTCATACATTTTAACAATTACTTCTCTATTCATAGCCTTTTTCTATACACTTTGTATTATATAAATAAACCAAGTCCTTGTCAAGCAAAGAACTTGGTTTTCCAAGTATTTATCACTATTTTTTATGCGTAACTAAACATTTTCATATATTTTTTATCCATCATTTCTTCTAACAATTCCTCACGGCTAAATGATTGTGGTGTGACACCATCAACTTCAATAAATAATGTATCTCTATCCATGACTTCAACCTTCATTGACTGAATCGCAACGCCATGTTTTTTTAAGGTATGTTGAATATCAGCGAGAGCAGAAGAATCTTGGGTCACCTGTATTTGTATAATTTGACCTTGATTGGTAAATTTACGAAATATACCTTTATGGAATATAAACTGTAATCCAGCTACGCATAATGTTGCCATAATCCCAACATCATATAGTCCTGCTCCAATACAAGAACCAGCCCCAGCGGTTGCCCACATACCAGCTGCCCTTGTTAATCCTGATACAGTTCCATGTCTTACAAATATAACACCAGCTCCCAAAAAACCAACACCACTGACAATTTGAGCAGCCATACGTGCAGCATCGTATTCATTCACATCTGGAAAGCCATATTTAGAAACAATCATAATTAATGCAGCTCCTAAAGCAATAATAGAATGTGTTCTAATTCCTGCTTCTTTATTCCTATTTCTTCTCTCATAACCAATAAATGCACCACACATTCCTGCTATGAGTATTCTTAAAAACCATTCCCAATGAATCACTATAGATGGCAATATTAACATCTCCTATTCACAATATATTTTTCTTAGCAATTTCCTCTTTTCTTCATCAATACCATATTCTTTTTCCAAGAATACATTATAGTCTGAATATCTTTCTTTAATAGAATTGATTGTATACATTATATTCTCTTTTTGAACATATAACAATGGTTCACAATATTTTCTCATATCTGCTGGTATTTGTAATTCATCACAGAAGGCTTCATTAAAGACCTTCAAATATTCATTAGATAATAAATATTCTTGAATTCCGTCTTCTTCACTCATACCTAAAGCCATCATAATTAAAAATGCACTCACACCTGTACGATCTTTTCCAGCTGTACAATGAAAATAAACATGCCCATCATTTCGTAGTAACAACTCAAAAAGTTTATGATAAGCTGGATTATCAAAAGCCATAGTCTTATAACCCTCACTTACATAACTCAATAGAAATTTTAGTTTTTCTAAAGTCATTTCACCTTGTAACATAGAACCAAAATCAAAACCTTCATCTGTTGCTTCCTTCACTTGTAAGGCTGCAATACGCTCATAAATAGCATTTGGAAAAACAATATCCTGGCTCATCAAAGATTCTTTTTCATCTCTATAGTCTAAAATGTAATGAATTCCTAGTTCTTTTTCCATGTATAAAGCATCATCAAATGTGATTTGATCTAATGAAGCACCTCTAAAAATTTTATTCTTTTTCATGACTTGTCCATCTTGATTTTGATATCCACTGACATCTCTAAAATTTCTAATTTTCAATTCCCTCATAATCCTTTTACCTTTCTCATATGGTTCACTAATTCTTCAAACTGTTGTTTATTGAGTCCATAATCACCCATTTGTGTTAAACGAGAATCATGGAAATCACTTCCCCCACTTTTAAATAAGTTAAACTTTTTTGCATACTTTTGTGTTAAAGGATAATCTTCATCTTTCATACTAGGATGAGAGATTTCTATACCTTGTAATCCATATCCAACATATTTTTCAATTTCATCATAATTATTATATTCACATGGATGAGCAATTATGGCAATTCCACCATCTTTTTGAATAGCTTCTATACCTTTTTGTATATCTATATAACCCATTTGTAAATCAGTTTCTTTTGATGTTTTTGATGCAAAGAGTCCACGATATTTTTCTGGTGTCATTTCTTCTGGATATTTTTCCATCAATGCTAAAAAGATATGAATTTTAAAAACAATGTTATAAGGGGAATATTTTTTAGCATCTTCATAAGTGATATGATAGCCCTTTTGAGAAAGATTTTCAATCAGTTTATGATGATATGCATCTCTACATGCTAATGTTTTTTGACAGAGTGCCTCTACATGAGGAGCCTTTTCATTCAACCATAAACCTATAATATGAATCTTTTTTGCAACATCCTCATCATAACAGCTCATTTCTACACCCCGAATAGTTCGAATGCCTAATTCCTCTCCAAGACGTTTCACTTCATCTAAATGATCAATTGTATCATGATCAGTAATTGCAATTCTTTGTATTCCTTTTTCTTTAGCCATCATCAAAACATCACGTATTTCTTTTGTCCCATCACTATGATTTGTGTGAACATGTAAATCAGCATATACCATTGATTGACCTCCTAGATAATCGTTAAAAGACTATCTTTTTTTGTAACATTTTTTTGTTGTGTTGGAATAATCTCTAAATAATTGCTTGAGTTTGTCACAACAACCATAGTTGTTGCATCTAATCCTGCTTCTTTAATCTGAGTTAAATCTACTTCCAATAACAAATCTCCCTGTTTAACAGTTTGACCTTTTGTCACATATTGAACAAATGGCCTACCATCCAATTTCACAGTATCAATCCCAATATGTATTAAAATCTCAACACCCTTATCAGTTGTTAACCCAATCGCATGTTTTGTTTCAAAAGTTGCAGAAATCACCCCATCAGCAGGAGCATATATTTTACCATCTTGCGGTATAACAGCAATTCCTTTGCCTAAGACTTCACCAGAAAACATTTCATCATTTACATCATTTAAATCAATAACATGACCTTCAACTGGACTTTGTACAGTATTAATTGTATTGTTCACTTTTGGTTTTGTTTCATCAATAGGATCTTCAAAGCCAATAACAAGCATTGCTACAAATGTACCAACAGCAGAAATAATCATTGTAATAATAGCATTTATTAAGTTCGCATTTCCATTACCACCCATCCACATAGGGAAGTTAATAACGCTTGGTGTCATAAAAGCAAATGCTTTTAAAGCTGTAAAGCCTGCATATAAACCGCCCAAACAACTTCCTATCATAACTGCATACATAGGTGTTTTTAATCTCAATGAAACACCATAGATACATGGTTCAGTAATTCCAGCAAAGAATGCTGTAAAACCAGCAGACACACATGTATTCCTAAATTCTTTGTTTTTTGTTTTAATAGCACACGCAAAAGCTGCTGCACCTTGAGCCATATTAGCAGTTAATGTTAACGTTCTAGAGAATGGGTCATACCCAGACTGTGATAAAATTTGAATACCAGCGATTGCTAATGTCGCATGCATTCCAGTTGCTACCATCCATGGATAAACAATACACATAATTGCTATTGCAAACATTCCAAATGTATTATAAACCCACAATAATGCATCACCTAAATAAATCGAGATAATTCCCATTGCTGGTGCTAAGACAACAAATGTTAATGGTGTCATAATAAGGAGCGTTAATAAAGGTGTTAACATTCCTTTTAAGAGTTCTGGTAAATATCTATTTAATGTGAATTCAACTTTACTCATAACCCAAACCATTAATAATGCTGGGATAAGTGAAGATGTATATGGCATACCATAAAGTGGTAACACACCAAACATTTGTCCAATGAATTTTGGATCAGTAGACGAAACAATGGCATTCCAGTTTGGATGTACCAATGCGCAACCCAACAATGCCGCCATAAACATATTACATTTAAAATGTTTAGCAGCAGCAACAGCAACAAATACTGGCAAGAATGTAAATCCTGCATCAAAGACAAAACTAAAAACATAGAAAGTCATTGATGTTTCAGCACTTGCCCATCCCATTGTTGAAATAAATAATAAGATACACTTTCCAAGTCCAGTTCCTACAAGTATTGGAATTATTGGTCCAATAGCACCAATGATTGCTGAGAACATAGAATTAAAAATATTCTTCTTTTTAGGTTTTTCTTTGATTTCTTGTTCATCTGAAATATCTGCAATTTTACAAACATCTAAATAAACATCATGTACATGTGTACCAATAATAATTTGATATTGACCACCTTTTTTAATCAATGATAATACCCCATCAATCCCTTTAATCTTTTCATCATCAGCTTGCGATTCATCCTTTAATGTGAATCTTAAACGTGTCATACAATGCTGTAAAGAAATAATATTATCTTTTCCTCCAACAGCTTCAATAATTTCTTTTGAAAGTTTTTCATATTTCATTTTCTTATCCTCCATTTTCTTGAAAACTTCAATTCATGAAGGTTTGGCCAACTTAATGTCACCATCCAACTGTATATATGCAAACCATTTCTTTATTATTTCACCTCACTTATTAGAAACGATTTTAGCAACATGTATTGTTAAAAACAAAACCTCTTCATCCTCTAAACAGTAATCATATTTTCTTTCAATCAAAGATTTGATTTCTAATGCACATAAATAAGGTTGTACATATTTTTCTTTCATAATTTCTAAGAGATCATTATTTAAAGAATCATCTTGGATATGCTTTGCCTGATTAAAAACACGCAATCCAAAAAACTTCAAATGTGTGACAAAACGATAATAAGATAAAGAATCTTCATTAAAATCTCTCCCAAAATAATTCTTTACCAATTCTAAAATACCTTGAATAAACCCTGTTATTTCATAAACATCACTAATATTCTTTCCAACTTCACTACTTACAATATGTAATGCTATAAAACCAGCTTCATTATCATCCATCTGAATATTATATTTTTCTTCAATCAGAGATAAAGTCCATAATCCTAATTCAAATTCTTTCTTATAAAAATGTTTAATTTCTAATAAAAGTTGATTTTTCAAAAGAATTCCTTCACGATACCTTTCAATACTTGTATGAATATGGTCAGTTAAACTAATATATAAAGAATCATCTATATCATTATTTAATTCTCTTTTCGCTTTTTGAATCACTTGATCTGATATTTCCATATATTCAATAGGAATGTCTTTTAACATGTTTATCATTTTTCTTTGACTTGGTTTCAAACTCATTTCAAATGTTTTATTAATCTTTCCAGTATCGATAACATCACCTGTTTTCTTACCATAAGCCAAACCTTTTCCCATAACAATAATTTCCTCTTTATTATCATTTGTTGTCACAACAACATTGTTATTAAGAATCTTTTTAATAATCATGTTTATCCCTCCCTCATAGAAAAAACCTGTTCGCAGATTAAAAACATCTGTAAACAGGTTTTGTGTAGCCTCAATTTGTGCTCTAACAATCCATATATTACATAATTATCATAGCACTTCTCTTTTTTTGTGTCAACGCTTTCACAGACATGAAAACGTTAATTTTCTGTAAAATAATTAAATACTGATTTATCACCAGTATTGAGATAATGACGATAAGCTTCTAAAATTTCTTGCATCTGTTGGTATGTATCCACTTTAGATAAATAATTCTTAATAACACTC
Source organism: Coprobacillus sp. (assembly GCF_984815275.1). Classification (NCBI taxonomy): domain Bacteria; kingdom Bacillati; phylum Bacillota; class Erysipelotrichia; order Erysipelotrichales; family Coprobacillaceae; genus Coprobacillus; species Coprobacillus sp. The sequence goes on along the minus strand of NZ_CFJNYH010000028.1, from coordinate 39,201 downwards.
GCTGATTTTAAGCCCTTAATATACCAAGGTGCATGTCCTCTCATTTGCCGAATTGCGTTTTTTTCACCCTCAACTGGAATAAGTCTTTGTGCATGTTTTAAACATTGATCTATTCTTTCATCAGCAGTTGGATCACCTAATAAAATATCATGTTCAACATATTCAACCATTTGCTTAATCACCCAAGGATTTCCAAGTGCTGCACGCCCTACCATAACAGCATCACAGCCAGTTTCTTCTAACATTCTTTTGGCATCTTTGGCAGTTTTAACATCTCCATTACCAATAACTGGAATGGAAACTGCCTCTTTGACCTTTTTAATCCAGCTCCAATCAGCATGCCCCTCATACATTTGTGAACGTGTTCTTCCATGAACTGCAATGGCACTTGCTCCAGCACGCTCAATAAGTTGCGCAATCTCAACACAGTTAATCGAATCAAAATCATACCCTATTCTTATTTTCACTGTGACTGGTTTACTGACTGCCTCAACAACACTTTTGACAATATCATAAACCAGATCAGGAAATTGCAAAAGATAACTTCCTGCATGTGCCTTGAGCACTTTATTCACTGGGCATCCCATATTGATATCAATGATATCACAATTAGAATTCTCATCAACAAACTTGGCTGCAGTGACCATTGATTCAACATCTCCACCAAAGACTTGAATACTCATCGGATGTTCATTTTCATCAACCTTTAACATTTCAATTGTTTTTTGATTTCCATAACATAATGCTTTATCACTCACCATTTCACTGACAACTAATCCAGCACCAAACTCCTTAATAATTTTACGAAATGCAACATTTGTAATCCCTGCCATTGGAGCCATAACTATTCTATTTTCTATATCTATATTTCCTATTTTCATTTTATTCACCATAACACAATATAACATAATTCTTTTATAAAACAAAGACAAATGAATGATATATTATATACATAGGAGGCGATACAAATACAAAAATTTATATAAGAAAGTAATATATTCTTTTCTCATGATAACATAGATGATATGAAGTCTCCCTCCCTCTCCCTAAAAGTCTTTATATTATCGAATTATATAATACGAAAATGAAAACTTATTCCCGTGAGTTTTCATTTTTATTTATTTTTTATGTATATAATTTAAAAAAGTGGTAAATCTATATATAGATAACTTGCACTTTCCCCTCTATTTTTCCTCCCCATTAAAATAGATGTAAGTTATCGATTAGTTATATTCCTAATATTGGTAAACCCAAGAAGAAAATAAGCACGCCCCTCGTGCTTATTTTTTCTTATTATCAAATTGTTTTTTTTATTGTATAATAAAACTATATACGAGGAGGGTTTTTATGAACTTTAAAGAAAAGATATCAATTCATTATACCTCATTAACACCTACTGAAAAAAGAATTTGTACAATGATATTTGATAATCCACAAATCATTATAAAAAATTCCATTGTTGAAGCAGGGGTTTTATGTCATACATCCAAATCTGCTATATTAAGATTTGCCAAGAAACTTGAATATCGTGGGTATAGTGAATTTAAATATGCTGTAGAAGAATACTATAATAAGACGCATAATGACCAACCTATTCCGAACAATCAAGAAACTGTTCTTCAGCAAATTTCTACATCTTATGCACAAACCATTGAGGCTCTAGGACTTTTAGATTATGAAGATAAATTAAAAGAATTAGCCTCTCTTATTGATAGTTATACATATGTAAAGGCTATAGGAATTGGAAATTCAGCATTTTGTGCTAATCAATTAGTATATTCTCTCTATTCTCACAACAAGTTTTTTGATGCAGTTGTTGATGATGTTCAATTTGATTATTTATCGAATTGCTTAACTCAAGATTATCTCTTAATTATATTTTCTGTTACAGGATCATCCAATACTTTTTCAAAGTTATTAAAAGCTGCTAAGAATGCTGGTTCAAAAATTGTTATAATCTCAATGAATAACGATTCACCTATAAATCATTATGCTGATATTCAATTTATTTTACCTTCAAGTATCTCTAATCTTCAAAATAAAATAGTTCTTAATCAATTAGACAATAGAACAACTCTCTATTTCTTCTCAGAAATTATTTCATATTACTATGGAATCTATCTAGAACATAAATGAAAAGACACCTCACTAAAATGAAGTGTCTTTTCCTATATTATAAATTCCATAAGTATTTGGTTCATAAATAAACTCTACTCCTGTTATTTGATGATTTAAATACTCTTTTAACCCTCTCATCCCTGCTGCTTCACTTGTCATATGATTAACAACTAAAAGCGGAATATGATGATCAACAGCCCATTGAACTGCTCCCCAATTATCAATTCCATCATCACTAACCAAGCAAGCATCAACTTGTTTTTGACACATTTCAAATATATTTGTACATGCTCCAGTTCCTATCCCCAAACGCTTAATGTTTTTCGTTTGACTTCCAATGATTTGAATGCCATATTGGAAATATGGTTCTATACACTCTGTAATGTGTTTCGCTAATTGTAAAGTACTCATATTGACATCAGTTGCTATACGAATAAAACTGTCTTGCACTGCTTCTTCAAAATTCAGTTTTAATAATTGTGCCCATTGATCTCGGACACCATATTCTGGATAAAGATCCCATAAATCATGACAGCGATACACTGCGATATTATTTTTTTCTAATAATGCTTTTTTTTCGTGCTGGGCAATTCTCACATTTGTTGGTAATAACGTTGATTCTAAATAAAATGGATTTTCATGTGTAATGATAAAATGACATTTTGCATTTATTGCCTTTTCTATAATATCAAATGTTGCAACCCAACATACAATAACTTGATTAACTTCTTGTTCATCATCACCTATCAGTAATCTATCTCGAGTAAGTGATCTATTTACCCACTCTCCCTGCTTATCTAGACAACTTATTATCTCAGCTATTTTCATTTCTCTTCTCCTTACCACTGAAAGAATAGCTATTCACCTATTCCATTGAACTTTGTTCCTCAATATCCATTTGTTTATCATAACTCTTCATAAATGGTATAAAGATAATAACATTTATGATAAATAATCCTATCCATACAACAATAGCACGCCAATCTAAGGTTGATAAAAATGCATAAAGTGGTGCTGGTAATGTCCATGGTACACTCATACATGTTCTATTCATAAAGCCTACTGATGTTGCCCCATATGCTATTGCAACATTGATTATGATACATATAACACTTGGTATAAATGTTAAAATATTGAGAACTGTTGGCACCCCAAATACCAATGGTTCATTAATATTAAACAAAGAAGATGGAATCGCTAATTTACCTAAAGAACGCAATCTTTTATTCTTGCATATAAAATTCATATTAAATAAAATGGCTAAATAGACAATTGCAAGTCCAAATATAAATGTAAAGTTTCCTGCTATGATATTTGGAATATCTTTTCCTGCATTATATGCATCAAGATTAGCAACCAAATTACCTGTAAAAATAGGTGTTGTAATGGCACTCACCATATTGTCCCCATGAATTCCAAAGAACCAGAAGACAACTGTTAATACAACAATAAATAACATTGATGGTAATGAAGCCGTTGCAGATATTAATGGTGAAAATATAGTGAATACGAGATTTGTTAAGCCACTTCCTGTTATCATGAAAATAACTTGATCTAAAACAATAAATAAAATTGTATTTACAACAAGTGGCAATAATACTTCAAATGGTCCAGCAACCATTGGTGGTACACCTTTAGGCATTGAAATTTTTAAGTTTTTTATAATCATCCAATGATTGATTTCAATAACCAATAAAGCAATAATAATTGCTGCAAACATTGAAGAAGCTCCTAAACCACTCACATCTATAAACGAACCCTCATTGATACTTTGTGGGACTCCTGCAACACATAGAAATACAAATAATGCTGTTAAACTGTTAGGTAAAGCTTCCATTTTATAATATTTAGAAAAACGATACGAAATACCTAAAACAACATATACCGAAATAATTCCAATAGTTAGATGAAATGGAATCGTTAATAACGTTGCCCAATCAGTAGCCCAATTCTTCCACATAATCATAAACTGAAAAAAGAAGTTTGTTGGTTTCATCACCTCTAAATCCACAGGTGGATTTGCAATCATTAATGATATCCCACCAATGACTGTAAACGGAATAAGAATAGTCAATCCATCCCTCAAAGCAGATAAATGCTTTTGAGATGCAATCCTCGTTGCAACTGGAACAACTTTCTCTTCCATAACATTTTGAAACTTGTCGAAAAACACTTTTAATTTATCCATATTTTTTCTCCCCTCTGTAAGTGTTTACACAAGTATTATACCCTCTCTGAGAAAAAGTGTCAATATGATATATTGATATCGGGAATATTCTTATAGATATTTATAAATTCTTAAGATTTTCTTACTATTTTTTACTTATCCATTTGCTATAATGGAGTAGAGGTGATAATAATGTTACAAATTAAGCATTTATCTAAGATATATAAATCTAAAAATGTTGAAGTCCATGCTCTTAACGATATAAATCTTGAAATTCAAGACAAAGGTATGGTTTTTATTTTAGGTAAAAGTGGAAGTGGAAAGTCTACTCTTTTAAATGTTTTAGGAGGGTTAGATCAATTTAATGAAGGTGAAATTATTATTTGTGGGAAATCGAGTCAGAATTTTAAACAGAGTGACTTTGATTCTTATAGAAATACTTTCATAGGATTTATTTTTCAAGAGTACAATGTTATGGATAACTTTACTGTGAAAGAAAACATTGAACTGGCTTTACAGCTTCAGGGTAAGAAAGTTGAACAAACTGTTATCCAAAGCATTCTTGAAGAAGTTGATTTGCAAGGACTTGAAGATCGTAAACCTAATGAGTTATCAGGTGGTCAATTGCAAAGAGTCGCAATTGCCAGAGCATTGATTAAGAATCCTGAAATTATTATGGCTGATGAACCAACTGGTGCACTTGATAGTCATACAGGAAAACAGGTCTTTGATACCCTTAAAAAACTATCTAAAAACAAACTCGTTTTAATTGTTTCACATGATAAAGAATTTGCTAAATATTATGCTGATCGTATTATTGAATTAGCAGATGGAAAAATCATTAGTGATACAAGTAAGGAAAGTATTGCTCCAAAAAAAATCAATAATGGTATTTCTATTTTAGAAGATGAATTCATAAATATAGAGAACTCGAAACAATTGACAGATGAAGATATTCAGGAAATTGTCAATAGATTAAAGACACATGATGGTGAAACTGTTATATCATTTAATCAAAATACAAACAAAGAGATTAAGAAAACTAACCATATTGATGATAGTGGAAATTTAGAAGTTTTTCATAAAACTTCTAAAAAACATCTCAATATGAAAGATTATGCATCCAAAACGATATCCTTTATCAAATCAAAACTACCTTTTAAAAGTTCTATGAAGATAGCATTATCTAATCTGAAATTAAAACCATTTCGATTATTTATAACGATAATGCTATCTGTATCTTCTTTTACTCTCTTTGGATTTACGAATACGCTTTCTCAATACAACAAAGAGACAACAACATTTCACTCCATGAAGGATAGCCAAGTTAATTATATTTCAATTGGAAAAACAGAAAAAATGGGTACTGAAAATTACACTTATGAGGCACCTACAAAACTTAAGAAAGAAGATTATCAAAATCTTCAAAAGAAATATCCAACGCTTCATTTTACAAATACATTTTCTAGTAATGTTTCAACAAGTTTAGATGTTACACAACATATTGAGAAAATAGCTAAGTTATCTGGAAATAATGAACAAATGTTTTATCAAACTTCATTCTCTGCATTAGCACAAATTGATAATGAAATGATTAAGGCCAATCAATTTACTTTCAAAGGCCGTCTACCACAAAATGATACTGAAATTGTTATAACTGAATTTCTAGCAAATACTTTTAAACAATTGGGATATCAAATAACTGATGCAAAAGGAAATACAAATCATAATAATATTCAATCATCAGAAGATTTGATAGGAAGAATATTAAAATTAACTGTAAATGATAAAGAGATTAATTTTAGAATCTCTGGTATTTTAGATACACATATTGATTTATCTAGATATGAAAGCCTTAAGGAAGATAAGGAGCAGAATTTCTCTCAATACTATTTATCTACTGAACTACAAACTTTATTATATAACAGTTATCATTGCTTAGGCTATGTAAGCGATTCTCGTTTACAGGATGCTATTGATAATTACAATGTTTATGTAACGCAAACAAATGGAAGATATATGGATATTAATTATGAAGATAATTACTACAATCCTGAATCTTTCTATCGATATGATGACATCAATAAAGATCAACTTATAGATTTTAATAATGGTGGTAGTTTCTATGTCAATTATCAAACGATTAAGAATATACGTTTTGGTAATACAACAATTCAAGATTATGTGAATCAAAATATAACTAATTCTTCAAATGAAAAAGAAATGATGCGTATCATTAAAGAGGCAGTAAAAAAATATGAGTCTCAGATTGTTAATTCTAAAATCAAATTATCTATCTCTTCTGACACATACTTAGAAAATATCATTGATAAAATTGCAGGTGTCTATATTGATTTGTCTCATGAAGAAAGTCACAGTTTTGTTTTAAAAGATACTCTCATCCAAAAATACAATCTTAAAACTGATGGTTACTCTGAATGCCTTATTGCTCCTATGGTTGATGATGAGATGTTAAAAGATATCATTTCATACACATATAATGATAACATAGATCAATCAAGTTATGTTCTTAATAATCAGGTCATGCCTATGTTATCTTCTGTCAATTCAGTTATATCTACTTTAGAAAATGTATTCTTTTATATAGGAATTGGCTTTGCGGTCTTTGCTTCCATCATGTTCTGTAATTTCATTGCCACAAGTATTGCTAATAAAAAACGTGAAATAGGTATTTTAAGGGCAGTGGGAGCACGTGGTATAGATGTTCTTAAAATATTCTTAAATGAAAGTTTGATGATTGCAGTTATTAACTGGATACTCTCAGTTATTGCATGTTTTGCTGGAGTCACTTTAATCAATCAATATATTAGAAATGAATTTGGGGTGCTTGTGACAATTCTTAATTTTGGATTGTTACAAATTGTATTACTTCTTATGATTTCTATTGCGGTTGCTTGTATAGCATCAGCTATTCCAGTTTATAAGATATCTAAGAAAAAGCCAATTGATGCAATTAAAGATAGAAAGTAATATAAATGGAGGGTCAATTATTCATAATTGGCTCTTTTTCATTAAAAAAAGATTAGTCTATTAAAACTAATCTATTTCTTTAAGAATTTCATTCAAATCATCTTCATTAAATTGATATTTCTCATTACAGAATTGACATTTCATTTCACAACCATGATCTTCATCTATCATTGCTTGTATTTCATCTTTACCAACTGTCATTAAAGCTGTTGCCATTTTATCTTTTGAACAATCACATTCAAAGAATAAATCTTGGGTTGCTAAGATTTCTACATCTTCAAAAATAACTTTTAAGATGTCCTCTGGTGTTTTTCCTTCATGGATTAAAGCAGAAACAGGTGGGAAATCTTTCATTCTTTCTTCAATAAATTGAATATCTTCATCTGTTGCATTAGGTAACAATTGAATAATAAAACCACCACTTGATAATATCTCATTAGTATCATTCACTAGAACACCAACAGAAACAACTGAAGGTATCTGTTCAGAAGCCATAAAATAATATGAAAAATCATCTCCGATTTCACCACTCTGTAACGGAACAGTTCCAACAAAGGGTTCTTTTAATCCCATATCTTTAATAACTTGTAATGAACCCTCTTTCCCTACTGCAACACCAACGGCTAATTTACCTGTATCATTATATGTATAATGAACTTCAGGATTTGCTACAAAGGCTTTAATTTTCCCATCACTATGTGTCGTTGCTAAGATTGTTCCAATTGGACCTCCACCATTAATTGTAATAGTCATTTTTTCATTATTTTTATTCATAGCACCCATCATAAGAGTCGCAGACATAACACGCCCTAATGCTGCAGAGGCCGTTGGCCATAATCCATGTTTTGCTCTTGCTTCTTCTAAAAGATTTGTTGTCTGACATGCAAAGACACGGCAATTCTTTGATTCAACAATTCCTCTTACTAAATAATCTTTCATGTTCTAGCCTCCAAAAGCAAAATAGCTTATTAATGGTAGAATCATACATAACACTAAAATAAATACTAATATTTTGCTCATTGTACTTCTTTTCATTTTCATTCTCCTTTGAAAAAATAAGCGCTAAGCGCTTATTTCATTTCATCTAATAAATCATCATCTAAGTCTACTGGATCAGGAGTCTTAGGCGCATCAGGGAATGTGATATCTTGATGATCTTGAGTATCATCTACTTTACCATCATGCATTTCTAACATAACACCTGTATTGTATAATGATTCAATTTGTTCATTATTTAAAGTTTCATGTTCTAATAAAGCATTGGCAATTGTCACTAATTTATCCTTTTGAGCTTCAATAATCTCCTTACATTCAGCATAACACCCATCAATAATCTTGCGTACTTGCTGATCAATTTCAAATGCAATTTGTCCTGAATGTGAGTTATCCTGTGAAGAGTAATCTCTCCCTAAGAATACCGCATTTTGTCCAGATGCATATTTAATTGGACCTAAATCAGACATACCTAATTCTGTAACCATTAATCTTGCAATTCTTGTTGCCTGTTCAATATCATTATGAGCACCTGAAGTGACATCACCAAAGAAGACTTCTTCAGCCACACGTCCACCCATATAGCCAGTGATACTAGCCATTAACTGAGATTTAGTCTGTAAATATGTTTCCTCTTTAGGTGTCATCAAGTTATATCCACCAGCATTCCCTCTTGGAATGATAGTTACCTTCTGAACCTTATTGGCATGTTCTAAAGTCAAACCGATAATCGCATGTCCAGCTTCATGATAAGCAACAATTTTTCTTTCATGTTCAGTATACTTACGAGATTTTTTCGCAGGTCCACCAATAACACGATCAATCGCTTCATCAACATCATCTAAAGTAATTAATTGATGACCTTGTCTTACTGCTAATAAAGCAGCTTCATTTAACACATTTGCTAATTCAGCACCAGAGAATCCCGGAGTACGCTGAGCAACATTATCAAAATTCACATCTGGTGCAAACTTCTTGTTTCTCGCATGAACTCTTAAGATTTCTGCTCTTGCTCTCTTATCAGGATTAGCAACCTGAATTTGTCTATCAAAACGTCCTGGACGAAGTAATGCAGGATCTAAAACATCAGCACGGTTTGTCGCAGCTAAAATAATAATACCCTCATTACCACTAAATCCATCCATTTCTACTAATAACTGATTTAAAGTTTGTTCACGTTCATCATGTCCACCACCAACACCAGTTCCTCTTTGTCTACCAACTGCATCAATTTCATCAATAAAAATGATACATGGAGCATTTTGTTTGGCTTTTTTAAACATATCACGAACACGTCCAGCACCTACACCAACAAACATTTCTACGAATTCAGAACCTGAAATTGAATAGAATGGAACGTTGGCTTCACCAGCAACTGCTCTCGCAAGTAAAGTTTTCCCTGTACCTGGTGGCCCTACCAATAAAACACCTCTTGGAATTTTAGCCCCCATACTTACAAACTTCTTAGGATTCTTTAAGAAATCAACCAATTCAGTTAATTCTTCTTTTTCTTCATCAGCACCAGCAACGTCAGCAAATTTTGTATTGCTGTCTTTTTCTAACTTCGCACGTGAGTTTCCAAAATCGAAAGCTTTGGCATTGGCTCCACCGCCACCACCAATACTTCTCATTACAAATATCATGACACCAATTAATAAAACATAAGGAAGCAATCCTAAAATGGTATCCATTAACATATTTTCACTTTTAGCATCTAGAACACTAACCTTAATGCCTTTATCTTCTAATAACTGCATCAATGAATTTAATTCTTCATCAGTTTGCGGAACATTTGTCTTAAATGCATAAGTGACATCTTTTCCTTTTTCATTTTTTGTGTACTTTCCTTCTACACTTGTCACGTAAATACCTGGCATAACTGTCATTTCAGTAACTTTTTGTTTGTCTAAAATGGAAACAAACTCATTGTAATTGACTGCACTTGACTTTCCTGTGTTTAACAATGGCACAAGTGAACTCAATAAGATAATGACAACTAACCAAGGCATTATCGCTTTAAATAAACTCTTATTTTTGTTATTCATACGATCTCCTTTTTATTGATAACATTCTTCTTTAAGAATACCAACATATGGTAAGTTTCTATATTTTTCATCAAAATCTAACCCAAATCCAATAACAAATGCATTTGGAATTTCAAAACCAACATATTTAGCTTCTATCGGGAAAGTTCTTCCTTCTTTTTTATCAAGCATTGTTACAATTTCAACAGTTGCTGCTCCACGTTCTTCTAACATTGCTTTCACTGTTGACAAAGTTTTTCCAGTATCTAAAATATCTTCAACCAATAAAATATCTTTACCTTTGACATCCTGATCAAGATCTTTCTTGATAGTGATTGTACGAGATTCAGTACCTTCATAACTGCTCACATCCATATAATCAAAAGTGACATCAAGATTTACATACTTAGAAAGCTCTGCCAAGAAAGGAACAGAACCTTTCAGCAAACCTACTAAGACCAAATTCTTATCATGATAGTCATTCATAATTAACTTTCCTAATTCTTTACATTTCTGAGAAATTTCATCTTGGGTATATAAAATTTCCTTTACATCTTTATGCATATTTTCCACTCCTTATTACGGTTATCCTATTTTATCACAAATACATTAGGTTTTGTAGTCAAATAATCAATGTTTTTTGCAATATGTGGGACTAGAATAATAGTTTTATCCTTATTTAACACAACTGGCCATGTTTTTCTCTTTAATGCAGGTATTTTTGCATTAATAAATAAGCGAGAAAGCTTCTTTGTTCCTGAAGAAGTCATAATACTATCGCCATCTTGCATTGTCCTTATTGTAATAGGATAATCATTTGGGCTTAAATATACACCTTCATTAATGTGTCCATTTTCCAATAAATGAAAGTGTTCACAACCAAAAGGAATATATTCCTTAAATTCATAGTAATAGCCCTTGGTTTTTTCTTTATCGATGATATAAACATTATCGTATTCTTTTATGAACAGATAATTAACTGGTAAGTTCATTTGAATATTTGGTTTAACACTATTAATCTGATGTTCAATTTCATCAATTAATGAATGAGAAATTAATTGGGGGTGCATGACATCTTTCAAAATTAAATATAAGAATAGTTTTCTTAAGTCAGATGGAATATAGTAATAGTAAATTTGTCCATCTGCTTTATATTGTTGGTAATAAGGGTTAACTTTAAACTCTAATTCTTTGATTCTTTGATTATGTTCCTGAGCTTTTTTAAACAGATTTTCTTTTTGCGTTTTGGTATAATGTTTTAAGATTGTATTTCTAATTCTATCACGTTCAAAATCAATTTCAAAGTTTGTATAATCATCATGATACTCAATATGCTGCTCATGACAGACTTGTAATATTTCATCTTTATAACTCCTCATAAGAGGCCTAATCACGCGCATATCCTGGACATAACTTTCTTCCTTAATTCCAAGATAATGGACTGTATTATGGCGTTCTAATTGCATATATACAGTTTCTAAATGATCATCAAGATGATGTCCGAGAATTAATCCATCACATTTATAAAGTTTATATATTTCTTTATAAAAACGATATCTCAATGTACGTGCCTGATCTTGAAAGTTTCCATCATGATAATCAGCTTCATGAAACTGCTTATAGTAAAAAGGCAAACCATGAGTTGCACAATAATCACAAACCAGTTCATAATCAATATAACTATCATGACGATAATTATAATTCACATGCGCAACAAGTAAGTGATATCCCTTTTTTCTTAAAGTATCCAATAAGTACATAGAATCACAGCCACCAGAAACACCAATGACATAATATGAAGTTTTATTTAATAGTTTTTCATTCACATCGATCACTCCACTAGCCTATTATAACAAAGAAATGTGAATTCAAAAACAAAAATCCCAATATTTTGGGATTATTGCTTACAAAGTTTTAAAACAATCAGTGTCATATCATCATTTTTCTCTTCATCACTTGCTAGATTTGTTAATAAATGTGCTATTTCTTTTGGATGATCTTCATCTATAAGATATTTATTGTTTTCTATAAAATCACCAAACTGACTTGTGAAACCATCTGAGACCATAAAAATAATATCGTTTTCTAATAACTGATATTTGTCAGTAGAAGTTTCTAATGGAGAAACAATTCCCATTGGTAATGATTGTGATTTCAATTCTATCAATTCATTATCTCTTAAAATGTATGTTGGACATGCACCATATTTAACCAATACTGCTTTTCCTAATACCAAATTGACTTGAATCAAATCTAATGTTGTAAACATATCATTTCGATTTTTAATCTTCAACAAAGCATTTACAGACTGTACTGCATCCTTTAATGAAATCCCATTAATAATCAGCTGTTTCATAATATCCAATGTTAAAGAAGAATCATCACTTGCCTTTTGACCCTGTCCCATACCATCACTTAATGCAAAATATTGATTTTCATTCATTGAAAACAATGCATAACTATCTCCACAAGCCACTGGATCTTTAGAACTCTGAGAAATCCCATATTGAACATAATAACGCGTACAATGCTTTAAAACAAGATATGTATAGCCCAATTGATGCATTGGTGTTTTTAATACTTCTATATCCAATGTCTCATTTAAATATGTTTCCAAAATAGGTACAAATTCATTTTCAATTTCTTCTCTTGTCACTTCATATAAACCAATTTCTATGTAATAAACAGATTGTGATTCATAACATTTTTTCAAATGAGCTATTTGGAAATGATATCCACTCATATGCTCATAAATATGACTTTCTTCAATATTACCAATCTTTAATTGGGTTGAAAATTGATTAAAAACATCGTTTAGCAATGAAAATTGATGATAAAGATCTCTTTTCATAGTTTGATATTCTTGTTGAACTCGATAGATTTTATGGTAATCTTTATGATAAGAATGAACTATATCTAAGTATTGCTCTGGTTTTAAACAATAATTAAAGATAAATTCTTCATCATCTTCACTATATGTTTCTTTTAAACCTTTATTCATTAATTTAACCAAACGATTTGGTCCATATTTCTTATTAAAACAGGTTTCTTGACTCGAACAGTTTTGACACATATCTTCATAAACATATCCAATATATTCTAAAGAATGATTATGAGAAGGTGTTTCATTGAATAATGAAGTCATCTGTTCAAACAGCCTGCAAAATGAATCTACCTGCTTAGATAACTGTTGTTTCATTGTTACTTCCTGATAGGAAGAAGATAAAATCGGCTTATTCTTAAACATTGGTAAAATGAGGAATATAAGACCACTTAAACTAATAATAATTCCATGATACATATAAGAGAATTCTAAAAAGAAAGGCAGAATTAAATGGGCTACAAAATACATACTTACAATAGTAAGCTTAGTTTGACATTTTACCATGTAAAAGAAAAACAATGGAATTAAAAAGGCAAGTATATCATCTTTATATCCCAAATCCATCAATAACATCAACATTGATGCATAAAACAGTCCTGGCAATAAATCATCTAAGCATTCATGATAAACCATTACCAAAATAAATACACGAATAATAATCATAGTGACAATTTGTGAATAAGGCAATAAACTCATCATACAAATCAAGATCACAACAGCTAAAGATTTTACACGCTCATGTGTTAATAATTCAGATTCCCCGTGAATAAATAATGGTGCCAAATATGCAAAGATAATTGTATTGAAATATGTAAGAACTGTTAATAAAAGTGTTGAAAGAAGATCAATTTGAATATATGCATAATAAACGCCTGCAATCAATGTTAACAGATAAGGAACATATCTTGATTTCATTGATTGGAAAATCAAACAAAATTCTAAGAGTATAAATGAAAAAAGACTAATAACAAGGATCTCATAGGGGACATGCAATAACAATACACCAGCAGATATCCCTACAAGATAACTTAATAACGCTTGATATCCACACATAAAGCATAGATAAAATAAAGGTAACACAAACAACAATGATGTATGATCAATGTTGACTAATGAAACCAAAAAAGAAATAAGCGTTATGTAAAAGACAAATTGAATTTTTATTTTTTTAGTACGACTCGGATTGATAATCAGTTCCATATTTTCACCTCACATGCCATTATAGTCTCTCTTCTTTAAATTATTTGTCACTTTAAGAAGGCAAAAAAAGAATATCATTCACGATATTCTTTCTTGTATTTATAAAAACTTGTGCGACTAATATGTAAGTGTGTAATCGCTTCTCTTTCACTGAGTTCTTTTTTATTAAAGGCATCAACAACATATTGGAAATCATCTGGCAAAGATAATGGGCGTCTTCCAAAAATAACTCCCCTCTTTTTTGCAGCCTCAATTCCTTCTCTTTGTCTTTGTTTAATATTTGTACGTTCCTCATGGGCACAAAAACTTAAAACCTGCAAAACCAAATCAGCAATAAAAGTTCCTAAAATGTCTTTAGATAATGTTGTATCTAATAAAGGCATATCTAAAACTCTTATATCAGCTTTCTTATCTTTTGTTATAAGTCTCCACTGTTCAATAATTTCATCATAATTTCTACCCAATCGATCAATAGATTTAATAATAATCAAATCACCTTCTCTTAACCTTCTGATCATTCTCATATAACTTGGCCGGTTAAAATCTTTACCTGACATCTTATCAATAAATATCGATTTTCTTTCCAAATGAAACTTCTCTAAAGCAGCTAATTGTCTAGCAACATTTTGGTCTTTACTAGAGACTCTCACATATCCATATACTTTTCCCATTATTTACCTCCTTTCAAACTTTCATTTTCTCAAACTTTTCATAAAAGTTCTACTGGTAATAATTGGAAATATGACATTATCGCTAAAAAGATAATATTTTTCAGTTAAATTTGATTAAAACTATGCTTTTTTTGTCTATGCTTCATAAAAAAATAGAAACCTCCCAAAAGAAAATTCCTATTCTCTTTCATAATTAAATTATTCCTGATAGAAAGAGTATTGTTTTCTACCAGATTTTTTTGCACTATATAAAGCTTGATCCGCATGCTTATAAATGTCTTCATAATCATCACCATTCTCTGGATATAAAGCAATTCCCATGCTTAATGAGATTGGATATTCTTTATAACGACAAGATACACAATCATGGATTTCTCTTACCCTTTTTTCTACATCACCCTCATATTTAATGAAGACCATAAATTCATCTCCACCCACTCGTGAAATAATACTTTTTTTTCCTATACAGTCTAAAAGTTTCTTTGAAAAATATCTCAATACTTCATCACCGAACATGTGACCAAAGAAATCATTAGCATTTTTAAAATAGTCTAAATCTATCAGAATCATAGCATAATGTTCATAAGGATGTTTAGACATAATCATTTCAATTTGTTGACGAGCCGTCTTATGGTTAGATAATTTGGTTAAAGAATCTTGTGCAGCAATTCTTTTTAATTTATTCATCTTGGTATATTCATCATGAATATCAACACATTTACCAATAACATCAGTTATTTCAGGAATATCATTTTCAACCCATAAAGGTCTTGCAAGTATTTTAAACCAGCGCCAATCTTCTTTTACTTTTATTTGTGTAATGATTTCTACAATTGGATGATCTATAGAAACAGATTTAACTTTATTTTGAAATTCATTTAAGGAATCTAATGAAATAATCTCCAACATTGTCTGATTCTCTATTGGGGCAATAATAATCTCTGGCATATTTAAATGATGAGCTCCCCATTCTGATACTGTTAAAATATTAGATTTTATATTAAATTCAAATTGTATTTCACCAGACATGGATGCAAAAAATTTATATTTAGTTCTTTCCTGCTCTAAAAGTGCAAATGTTCTGTTAGAGACGCTAGTTTTTTTAAATATATGTTCATTCATACTTTGAGATTCTAAATTTAAAAGAGAATCTTCTGTTTCATATATTGTTAATCTTTCATTTAATTGTTGACTCCCATGAAAAAGACAATCTAATAACTCTGGATGAAATGCACCACACTGTCCTGCCATGATCATTTCAACTGCTTTGTCATGTGAATAGGGTGGCTTATATGCTCTTTTGCTTGTTAAGGCATCGTAGACATCCGCTAATGCAACAATCTGTGCACTAATAGGTATTTGTTCACCAGTTAAATGATCTGGATAACCGCATCCATCGTAGCGTTCATGGTGCCAGCGACAAATATCATGTGCTGTTTGAATTAAACTTTCTTGTTTAAAATATGGGATATCTTTTAAAATCTGAGCTCCAAAAAGAGTATGTCGCTTCATAATTTCAAATTCTTGTTCAGTTAATTTTCCAGTTTTATTTAGCAAAGTATCAGAAATCATAGTTTTACCAATATCATGTAATGAAGATGCATTCATGACTTCGGCTATATAACTATCAGAAAAATGATAATTTTCTGACCTTTGAGAAAGTGAACGCATCAAAAATTCAGTAATAATACGAATACGTAAAACATGCATACCACTTTCACCATTACGAAACTCTACAATATGACTCAAAATTTCAATCATTAAAAGATTATTCTTCTCTTTTTCAAGTATTTGTTCTGTAATCATATTTTCTAGTTGTTTATGTTTAGCATTGAGTAAGATTGTATTTTGAACTCTTTTTTGAACAATTAAATCATCAAATGGCCTATTGATATAATCACAAACACCTAAATCATATGCTTTATCAATAGATTGAGAGGCCGTATCAGAAGTTATTGTTATGACTGGTAAATATTGAATCCAGTTATTCTTATTCATTAACATTAAAACTTCAAAACCATTCATTACTGGCATTACTATATCTAACAAAACAAGTGAGATACTCTCAAGATTTTTTTCTATATACCCAATAGCCTCTAATCCATTTTCTACTTCTACAATATCATATTCTGGAGATAGAATATCAATCAATAAAGAGCGATTTATAGGTGAATCATCAACAATAAGTATTTTATTTTTACTTCCCATATTATATTCTTCTTTCTCTTTATTCTTCTTCAAGACAACGTATAGCCTCTATAATTAAATCATAATCTTCTTTAACATTGTTATAGAGGTCTTCAACATCTGTCTCATTGTGACGCAATGCTTCAGTTAATTCACAACTTGAAACAACTAACCTTTCCATCATAAGATTAGTACTCACACCCTTTAACGTATGTGCATAACGGAAAGCATCCTCATACCTTTCTTCTTTCAATGCTTTTGTTAATTCTTGCATACAAGTATCTTTTCTAAATTTTAAGAGATATTTAATAACTCTTGCCTCTGTCATGAGTAATCGCATGATTTCCTCATAATTCCCCCCAAACATCTCATAACATTCTTTTACATTCATCATATATTTTTCCCCTTTGCTTCTTTATGAATTTATTTTGTTATCATATATATTTTTCTAAAATACTTGTTAAATTATCAATATCGATTGGTTTTGCAATATGGTCATTCATTCCTGCACGTTGTGCTTGTATAATATCATCAAAGAAAACATTAGCTGTTAAAGCTATAATAGGTATTGATTTTACATCTTCTCGCTTCAATTGTCGAATATGCTTTGTTGCCTCATAACCATTCATAACTGGCATCTGAATATCCATAAGAATAGCTGTATAATAATATTCAGGTGAAGTATTATACATTTTTAAAGCTTCTTCGCCATTCGCTGCACTTTCAACTAAGACACCTTTCATTGATAATAATTCCTCTGCAATTTCACGATTCAGTTCATTATCTTCGACTAATAGAATACGACTCCCACATATATCTGAATAATGTTCTCTTAATATATCCTCTTTGGAATTCAATATTTCATTCGTACAAAATAAACTTAAAACATGAAGTATTTTTGACTTAAATAATGGTTTTGTAATAAAGGCATCTGCTCCAGCACGTGTAAACTCTTCTTCTATATCAGACAAATCATATGCTGAAACAATTATAATAGGCACGTTTTCATCCATTTTTTCACGAATTGCTTTGACTGTTTCCAAACCATCCATATCTGGCATTTTCCAATCAATAATAACAGCAAAATATCCTTTGTCTATATTGTGAGCATGAGTAACTCTTTCTAGTGCTTCCATTCCAGATAACACCCATTCTCCCCGCATCCCCAGTTCATTAATAAGCATAACAGCACTTTCACACACAATTTGATCATCATCAACAACCAAAACTGATTGTCCCACTAATTTCTCTTCATTTTCCTCTTCTTCTAATTGTAATTGAAGGGGGATGGAAACTGTAAAGATTGTCCCTTTCCCCAATTGACTTTCGACCTCAATAGTTCCATTCATCATATTCACAATATTTTCAGTAATGGCCATTCCTAGTCCTGTTCCCTGAATTTTATTAATACGTGTATCTTCAGCACGACTAAACGGTTCAAAAATATGTGGTAAAAAGTCTTCAGACATACCGATGCCATTATCATAAAACTTAAATTCAAATCTACCTTTATCTAAAATCAATGAGTCCAATTCATTAATAACTAAAGAGATCTGACCACCTCGTGGTGTATATTTAACAGCATTAGAAATAAGATTCATAAATATTTGTTTTAACCGATCTCCATCAGCAACCACTTTTTCATGTTTAATTCTACCAATGACTATACTAAAATCTTGTTGTTTTTCATCAATAAGCGCTCTACACATATCTGAAACATCATCAATTAATTCTGGTAAATTTACATCTTCAAGCATTAAATCAATTTTTCCACTCTCAATCTTAGACATATCTAAGACCTCATTTATTAAACTCAATAAATGACGACTAGAAATTTTAATTTTATGAAGACAATCAGAGACTTTTTCTGGAAAATTTATATGAGCCTGTGCAATTGATGCCATTCCTACAATGGCATTCATTGGTGTTCTAATATCATGTGACATTGAAGACAAGAAATCAGTTTTTGCAGAATTTGCAATTTTCGCAATTTGGTAGGCATCTTCTAATGCTTGACGTTGTCTTTCTTCCTCTCGCCTTGCTTCAGTCACATCAAGTCCTACACTATAATATGATGGAATTCCATCCCAACTATCTTCTACACTTAAATAACAAAGTGTAACTGTTAAAATACGTTCTTCTCCATCACGTCTATTCATTTTCACTTCAAAAACTGCATTATCCCCTGTTTTTGTAAGGGTCTGAGCAATCACTAAAGCTCGTTTTAAATCATCTTCTTGTATATATCGACATTGTGACTGAAGTTCATTTTCAAATTGTTCTGCAGTATAACCAATTAACTCTAAAAATTTTTCATTATACCATAATATAGTACTAAAATCTCGTGTATCTAACCTTGCCAACCCACCTGGTATTGATTTTAAAATGGCTTCTCGTTCTTGATCTTTCTTAGATAATTTATATTCTGCACTGTACATATCGTGAGATAATTCTATTCTTGTTCTATGTCCTTCCCAATTGATTTGACGATTTTTAATCATAAAAGTACGTTCAAGCGTCGGATTATAAAATTCCCAATTATATGATTCATCTTCTTTTAAAATATGATTTGTACAAAAAGGACAAGGTGATGTCCTTCCCTGAATGACTTCATAACATTTCCTTCCAATCACTTGTTCTTTTGTAGCTTTCAAAGTTTCATAAGCTGTTTTATTAAGATACAACAATTCATAAGTATCCATATCACTCAAATAAACATTTCCTTCATATTCAGACATTAACCACTCAAAATTACGCTTTCTCTCTTCTTTAAGCTGATACAAAGTCTCTTTTTCATGCATAATATCATCAATCTGTGTATAAACAATAGATATTTCAACTTTCTCTTGAGTTTTTATGATTGTTACTGTCATACGCATCCATATAGACTGACCATTATTTATAGACAAACATGTATCATATTCTAACATTTGCTTATTGTTCTTTACAGCATCCATAAGACTTGCTTTCATCTTTTCATAATCTTCTAAATGATCATATAAATCTTTAAGATTATACTTTTCTTCTCGCTTCAAGCCTAATAACTGATAAAAGTAATCATTAGCCCAGATTATACTTAAACTCTCATCTAACAAATTCTTACTCATCGCGATACAAATATGATTAAGTTCAAAAGAACTTCCCTGTATACCTTCTCTCATTTCCTTTGCCTCCATTTGTATATATCAAATCCAAATAACCCCTTGTTCATATATATGTTTATTATATCATATACGATTTGGAAAAAGAATAAGTTTTGATTTTTGTAGAAAAAGAATGAATAAGTGTATGAAATCACATCAAAAAGGTGTTAGAATAAGAATATCTAAACACTTATCATATGTAGAAGGGGGCAACCATTTTGAAAAGTAATCATGATTTACAAAATGTTATCTATCATATGCTAGTGACTCAAATAAAACTAGGTGTCTATCATTTCAATGATCATCTTCCCTACATAAAAGAAATGAGTCTATATCTCCAAGTCGCACCAGAAACCATTCGATATGCATATAATAAATTAAAAGACAATCATTATATCTCGTTATCAAAAAATACAGGTGCGAAAATCATTATCGAATATAGTCAGGATGAGATTCAAAATCATATACAAGAGTTCTTTATAACAAGAAAAGATGCATTAATCGATTTAAGTCAATCAATGCAACCACTTTTTAGTCATATTCAATGGCTCAGTTTAAAAAATGCTTCTGAAGAATCGTTAAATGAATTAGAGCAATTGATTACAAAGAGAGAAATCTTTGTCTCTTATAGAGCTATTCATATTTTCCTAAAATTATTTAGTTTTTTAAAAAATGATATATTAATAAGATTAATCTGGTGGATTTATATATTCTATCAAATTCCTTTCTTTAGTGTTTATAAAGAAATCTCTATACTAGAAAAAAATGGATATTTACTTCTAGAAATAGTCAGACTATGTCGCCAGCAAGACTGGGACAAATTAAAAATAGCTATAGATAAATCTCACGAACAGATTCATACTAATCTTATGCAATTCTATAAAAGTCATATTCACTATGCTTCTAGTCATGAAAAAATTGCATTTTCTTGGGATGTATATAAGCGAAATGAACAAAAACAGTATTCTTTAGGAACTGAAATCATTCAGGATTTGAGTCGTGGTAACTATCGAGAAGGTAGTTTCTTACCATCTTTAGACTCATTAGCAATTCAAAAAAATGTATCAGTGAGTACTGTTCGAAGAACATTGACTTTACTTAGGCAAATTGGTGCTGTAAAATCAATCAATGGTGTTGGCACTCAAATTCTACCTATAAATAAAATTGCTGAAAACTGTGACTTTTCTCAAAACTCTACCAAAAAGAGACTAAGTGATTTTGTTCAAAGCCTTTATATTCTTACAAACTCCTGTCAAGAAATTGTTCAATTAACTTTAGTACATATGGATGAAAGTGAAATTAATCAACTCATAATATTACTTGAAAAACTACGAAACATTCATCGCTGTGAATTAGCTGCATATTCTGTTTTGCATTATGTTGTGAAATACGCCCCCTATAATGCTATTAGTATAATTTATTCACAATTATTTGAACAATTACTTTGGGGATATCCTTTACGGAGTATAATGAAAGTTCTTCATAATATCACAATTCATATAGATACTCTTATTGAATGTTTACATATAAAGGATTTTAATCATTGTTCACATATAGTAGAACGCCTTATGATAAATGACCTCATTTCGGCTTCTCAATATTTAGAGAAGATAGGCTTGACTACACATATTGATATACAAACACTACAAATTTAAAATCCAAATGAAAAGCTAGATTATTAAAATCCAGCTTTTTTGATTTTTAAAATTTAAAGTAGAACAAAACTCCTTTATCAGTATTCTTAACACCATATTCAAAGTGATGTAAATCTAATATTGCTTTACATATTGCTAATCCTAAACCCGTTCCCTCTTCATTTCTCGCTTTATCGACTTTATGGAAAGTTAACCAGATTTTTTCAACTTCATCATTTGGAATCTGTGCTCCTTCATTTTCAACCTCAAAACAATGTTCATCCAAATGTACATATACACTCTTGCCATCTTCTGTATATCTAAGCGCATTACTAATAAAGTTATTAATGACCATTTCAATCTTAAAGTGATCAGCATGTATTGTTGCTGAATCTAATTCGGCATTCAAATGTATGTTTTTCTTCTCTAATAAATAGGCCATTGAATCTAAACTTTCATCCACAATATCAAGTAAATCAACATCTTCCATTGTTAATGATATATTTTGAGATTCTAACTTTGATAAATCCAGCATTGCTAAAACAAGTTCATTAATACGTTTAGCTTCATTTTGAATGATATCAATATATTCATTTCGTTTCTTTTCATCTTGTTCAAGTTCTACAAGTTCACTAAAACCATTAATAATTCCTAATGGTGTCTTAATTTCATGTGTAAAATTAGATACAAAATCTTTTCTTACACCTTCTAATTGAGTAACACGTTCAATTTCCTGATGTAAATTACTAATAGTCTTTTCCAGTTCTTTACTCATTATATCTATGCTACGTGCCAGATCACCTAATTCATCATGCCTTGTCATATCAATAGGATAATCAAACTCCTTACGAGCAATATGTTTTGCAGTTGTTTCAATACGACGAATTGGACGTACAATCATATAGGCTATAGATAAACAAATTAAAATAATTAATATAAATGCTAGAAAATATGTTGACGAATTATCAACCATAAATTGTTGTAAAGATTTCATGGTTAAATCAGTATATTCTTGTGTGACAAAGATATATCCTGCTGAAAGTAAATCTAACGATTCTTCTGTTGTATAGTCTAAACTTTGATTTGCATCTACGAGTAACGACCAGTCTTCTAATCGCATCATGACTGTAGAATAATATTTGCCATTGTATTCATATGGTGATAAAAGATAGTAATTAGAATAATCATTACCTGCAGAATGAAACTCTTTTCCAGAACTTTTAAATTTTTTAAAATTTCTTTGAATTTGATATTGTAACCCGTTCATAGCATTTTGATAGTCTACTACCAAAGCAGACTGCTTTTCTTCAAATTCTTTTGAACTATCTTGTTTTTCAGTCTGTTTTTGTATCTTCATTGTTCCAGATGCTGATGAAAAGAAGACAATTTCTTTATTATAACTTGTATAAGCACTTACTGTTCCTTGAAAGGTTTGGGTTTTTCCTTTGACATCTCCTGTATAAATAATTTCATCATTATAGACAAGGTTTTTAACTTGGATATCATTAAAACTCGCTTCTCCCTCTTCTGGCTGATGATCAAGTTTCACCTCTATTGAAATATTCCCCACTTCCTTTTGATGTTCAATTAAAAAATTTTCAATAGAATTGAGATCTTTTTTTGGCAATGATGTCAGATTAAAATAAAGAGGCCATGATTGGGAACCATAATATTCATCAGCGAAAATACACAACGTAGGACTTGAGACACCTTCCCTTGATGTCGAAACAATTTTCCCCTGACTATCAACTAAACATTTGATTTTCGTATTATCACCAGATAATGCACTGCTATATATTGATTGAAATGCATCTGATGTAATATCAACTTTATTCACAGCTACTGTTTCAATATAGGATTTAGCAAACTTATCTAAATTTCTCACAGTGACTTCAGCATCGGTTTCTAAAGTATTCTTTATATATCGATCAATTCCTAATCGAATTTCATTTCCTAAAACCACTGCAAAAGCTAAAAAAACAATACCAGAAATCTTAAGAATTAAGCTAAAACTTATTTTTTTCATTAGCTTCTACTCCTTTGGATCAAACATATATCCTATCTTCACAACGGTTTGAATATATGATGATGCTTCTAATAATTTCTTTCTTAGTTTTTTGACATATGTATCAACAATTCTCTGGTCCCCATAGTAATCATAACCCCAAACATGATCTAACAATTGATCTCTAGATAAAATTTTTCTCTTATTCTCTATAAAATAAATCAAAATCAAATATTCTTTATGTGATAATTGAATCTCAACGTCATTAACAAAGACTTCATGAGTATCTTCATCAATATGAATCATACCTACATCTAATGATTCATTTCCTTTATTCAATCTTTTCAAAAGAGCATTGCATTTCGCATACAACAATGAAGGAGTAAATGGTTTAGATATAAAATCATCAGCACCCAATTCATATCCTTTTAATTTATTCTCATCTTCACTTAATGCACTAATAAACAAAATAGGTATATCACTCTTTTGTCTAATTAATTTACAAACTTCATATCCATCAATTCCAGGCATCATAATATCTAACAATACAATATCATATGTTTCATCCAACAATGATAAAGCCTCATATCCATCACTTGCCTCTACTACGGCAGCACCTTGTTTACTAAAATACTCTACAATAAATAAACGAATTAATTTTTCATCTTCTACTAACAATACCTTCATCTATGACACCTCATTCCCTTTTCATTATAATATAAATTTGTGAAAAAATTATGTAAATAACAAAGAAAAGATGATTTCCTTTAAAGAAATCATCTTTTCACCCCTAGGAATCTACTCCTTCTTTTAAAATAATAGAAATATTTTTTTGACGAAGATTCTTCATTTTTATAAATAAGACAATAATATATAAACTATAACAAACTATAATATATCCTAATATTCTTAAATAATTTATATCTTGATGAAGAAAAACAAACAAGATTATCCATATACACATAAGAAATGGAATGATAATAACTAAATATTTTAATTTTTCTGTAAAATAATTTTTTTTAATCTCAGACATTGGAACTCCTACTGCATGAAGAATTGACAAACTTGTTAAATTTTTTGTTACATCTTTCCATGTTATATAAATAATATAGATAATGGTCACAATTCCTAAGATAATTTGAATTATCATAAACATGAATTGATACAAGCTCTTTTGACCGAGATTATCTTGTTGCTCTGAGAAAATAGAATGTTGAATTGAAAAATCATTATTTTTTATTAATGATTGAAAATAATGTTCTACATCTGTTCCACACTGAAGTTCATAAAAATCACTATTTTGCATTAAATAATCATATTGTGTAGGAAATTCAACTGTAAACTTCTTTTCTTTTAGATAACTATTGACTCCATTATAAGAGTAATAGATTTGCTTTAAATCATTAACATCTTCCTGAACAATATTAATAATTTGAAACTGAATTGTATATTGACTTTGTCCTAATTGATAGTTTAAATCTAATTTATAATTGATAAGTTCTTGGTCAGTTAGTTGAAATTGATTTTTGAGAATATCTGCTACATTTTGATTAATAAGAATTTCATTTTGTTTTAGGTGAATATGGGAAACACTATCATCTACACTTTGAGGATAAATATTTATTTTAACAAGTTTATTCTTTATGGGAACAGAACTAAATTCGAGAATAGGCCTTTTCGCCTGACTATATCTATTCAAAATATCCGAATTATGACCATAAGTTTTTACATAAATACTATTCTTATTAACCGCTATACCATCTTTGTTTTCAACAAAGAGATTTGTTCCTATTTGGTTAATAGTCAGTTGCATTAAAATTAAAAGACTCATAAAGATTGTTTGCAACATGGTTCTTTTATGTATAATCTTATGTATAATCTGTCTTGTTTTATGGGAATTAACATTAGAATTATTTTTTATTATTCTCATTGTCTTCATTTGATGATGTTGATCTTTAAGATAAAGTTGATAATCTTTGAGTTCATAATGATAATCATAATAATTTTTTAATAATAAAGTTTCATGAGATGCAACAATAACAACATGATCATGAGAAAGCTTTTTTAAAAGATTCAAAACTCGTTCTTTATTATCTATATCTAATGATTCAGTTGGTTCATCACAAATAATAATCTGTGGCTGACAAAATAACGCTCTTGCTATTCCAACTCTTTGCCTTTGCCCTTGTGATAATTCTTTAGGATACCTGCTTAATAAGTCTGTAATATTCAGTTGCTGTAAAATATCTGTGCAATACTCATTTTCATCATGTATCATTATGATATTTTCTTGAACTGTCAATTCATCTATAAGTTCATAGTTTTGAAAAATACATGCTATAGATACATCTGAATCTATACATCTCTCTCCATTATCAACATCTTCATATCCGGCTAATATATTTAAAAGTGTAGATTTCCCACTTCCACTACTCCCAGATATAAAATAGAAACCACAGTATGAAAAATTAAAATTAAGATTTTGAAAAAGGACATGCTTATCAAATGTTTTATGAATGTTTTTGAGTTCTAAATGCATATAATCCCCCTTCAATAATTACTATAAAAATTAGCGCTACACTGGTAGATAAAAGATAATTAAATATGTTATATTCAACGAAAGAAGCAAAACCAAGTGTATTTACGAATTGATTAAATATTTGGCATAAATATGGTAGCATTAACATTTGCAATCCAATAACTGTTACAAATAATAAAATTAGATACCCAAAAATATAAAATATTGGAGAATACCCATAACTCCTCATCACTTTTTCTTCTTTTATATAACGTTTACGACAAGCCAATATCATTCCCACTTCAATTATAAGTAATCCTATACATACCAAACTACTAAAGAGATAGAAATAAGCAGGATTCTGATACTCTTGAGACTCTGTTAAAAAAGAGTTATTATAAGGAATAAAGGAACTTTCTCTTCCAACAATTGTTTTGTTTATATCATTAGCCACTTTTTCTGCATTATATTGTGGGTCAATTAAAAAATAAACATAAATGTATTTTAACTTATCTGGGATCATTTGATAGGCTTCCTCAATCCACTCATCTAAAGCTCCTTCTTTAAAGTAAATCTGATTTTCATTCTTATTTTCTGTATAACTGATTCCACTTATTTGTACTTTTGTTTCTTCGCCACCAAAATAAGAAAAAGGCATTTCCTTTCCTATTAATTGTTTATAACTATCTAATTGATATTCTTTAGTCAATGCTGCGGCCACTTCTAAAGAAACAATAATCTCATTATTATGAACAGGCTTATACCCATATTGTAGTGATATTTCATATCGATCATAGAGTTGATATGGAACAACCTCAGTATTTTTTTTATTGCCTATTTTAAAAATATCAAATGCAGGGGCATTCGAAAAACTATTATCTTTAAAACCTTCATAATTTCTAAAATCAAATGTCAGAACAAAATCTTTTGGAAAATCCCCATTAGGATGAGAAGAATTAGCTTGATCAAGAATTCTACAAAAATCATCATAATCAGCAAAAGGAACTTCACCAGTTTCTTGATAAATTCTATCACCTTCTATAACAGCTTCTTTAATATCATCAATTGTCATCTCAGGTGTAAAAGAACCATTTGATAATGAATAGTTTTGAGGAGTCCAGCCATAACGGTAACCAATAACCTGACTAATATTATCTTTAACCAATTGAAGCGTCTTTTTATCATAAATATCATAATAGAGATAACTACCATCTTCTTCTACTCTATCATCAACACCTCTATACTTATTATTATCTTCATGAGGTTGAGTAATAATAAGATTTTCTGAATTACGCCATTTATTTTTTTCAATGACTGCTTCTCTCGTCGATGAAAACAGTGAAGTACAAACAAATGCTATTATTAAAATTAGAAAAATCAAACAGAATTTTGATATAAGTTCAACTGGATGACATTTTAAACTTTTTATTAAGAATCTTAACCTTTGATTATTACTTTTACTAATATCTGATATTTTATTAATTATCAATTGTTCTTTTTCATTAACAACCTTATCATTGACAACCTTTCCTTTTTTCATAGTAATAATACGGTCAGCATATTTTTCTATTAACGCCACCTCATGTGTAACTATAATAACACTTTTGTCTTGAGATATAGTTTGTAAAATCTCCATAATTATCTCAGCATTTTCATAATCTAATGAAGCAGTTGGTTCATCACAAATTAAATAATCACTTTCTACTAGTAATGATCGTATAATTTGTATACGCTTCTTTTGCCCAACGGATAACTTCTTAACCTTTTGATGAACAAACTCTTTCATATGAAATTTTTCTAACCACTCATCAATAAGTTGACGATTATTATTAACAATCAATAAATTGTCTATAACTTTCATTGATTCCATTAAAAGAATATCTTGTTCAACAACTTCAATTTTACCATCTCTTTCAATATGACCTGTAAAGTCATTATCTTTACCAGATATAATATGAAGTAACGATGTTTTTCCACATCCACTTTGTCCAACAATGAATATCATACCTTTTTCTTGAATATATAAATTGATATTATTTAGAGCTTGAATATCCTCGTTGTGATTATGATAAGTTTTATTAATTGATTCTAGTAACATTATATTTCACCCACCTTTTATTTTTATCAGACTATGCTCTATACTCAAACTTAACAATAAAAACCATATATTTAGTTTGAATATATTGATTAATTCATATCCATATATGAACTAAAATAATCAAACATATTATACCATTTTTTAATAATCTTTCTCTGTCAATAATATTTAGCCTTATTGAGAATAACTTCCTCAAAGATTATTTACGTTCTATTTTTGTTAACAATAATCGTGGATTATATTTCTATGCATTTGAATAATTTAATTATAATATTTTCAACATCACTAAGTCATATCATAACTAATTAATGATTAATTTTATACAAAACTTCATCAAAATATTGAACATTCACAATGAGTATTACCTTATATTATTATAATAAATACATTTCATTATTTTTGCAATGATTTTCCCCTAACCGTTAAATTATAAATATTACTTATTTATAAGTATAATATTTTGACTAATAAATTTAGATTATTTATATAAATTTTATTTAATCAAATGTTTAAATATTTTAAATTGAATAAATATTTATCATCATCTCTAAAATCTTTGAGAAAAATTAATTTTAAATTAAATAAACATTAAATTTATTTATCTTACTATAAATAATTAAAAACAATCACTTCTATTAAGGTTATTACTCAAAAATCTGTAACTAAAAATAAAAGATTCCAATGTTGTTTCAAAATTAGTAATAAATAAAAAAAGCCACTTCTATTGAAATGACTCTCATAATTTCTTCATATAACCTTCATCATCATAATAATATGATTCATCAAATTTAACAAAATGAAGTCTGCGTAATAATTTTTTTGAACGAACATTATCATTATAAACATAACAAAGTACTTTTTTAAATTTCTGTTCATTTTTCATATAATCACAAAATGCTGTGACAATTTCTGTTGCATATCCTTGTGACCAATAAGCACTATCAAGTGTATATCCCAATACAAAAATTTTTCTATTCACAACTTCTACAAATAAATCACCTATCATTTTATTTTCTTCTTTCAATACAAATGATAAATGATAATCTGTTTTTGGTTGATTCATAGTTTTTATTAACTGACATTGTTGAATACGACGTTTGGCATCATCTTGTGAATAACTAGTCCAGGATTGATATTGTGCCACTTCAGGCTTACTTCGATATTCACTCATACGCAATGCATCTGCTTCTTCTAAATATCTTAAATATAATCTTTCTGTTTCTAGTATCATATGTTGTCCTTTAATTTAAGTGATAGTATATAAATAACATGCGATCTTTTCCATTGATATCTTTAATAATCTCATAGGGAATATTTGGAAAATAATGCTCAACAGCTTGACACATTAATTCTCGTTGATCAAAGCCCATCTCAAATGCTAATAGAGCACGATCCTTGATAACACTTTGAACTTTTGAGAAGATTTTTCTATAGAAGTATAAACCATCATTACCTCCAAATAAGGCAACATGTGGTTCATTATCTTTCACAACACTCTCAATATCTTGCTCTACTGGAATATATGGTGGATTAGATACAAATATGTCCACTTTCATTTCTCTATCTATCAATGGTTCTAACATATCTCCTTGATAAAATTCAATATTTGCCCCTAATTCCTGTGCATTCAAACGGGCAACCTCTAAAGCTTCTTTACTAATATCAGTTGCAACGACATTGAGTTTACTTTCTTCCAACGCTAAAGAAATCGCAATAGCACCCGAACCGGTTCCAACATCACATAAATCAATAGATTCATAATCTTCAAAATAATCATCTATCTTATAAAGAATATTCTCTACCAATTCTTCAGTTTCATAACGTGGAATTAAGACATCTTCATTGACAATAAAATCTCTTGAAAAAAATGTTTCTTTTCCTTTAATATATTGAATAGGTTCTCCATCCATATATCTCTTTATACCAGCCTGAAAAGCTTGATATAATTCATCTTCAACTTCTTCATCCATCATTAGGTACAATTGATGGGGTTCTTTATTTGCCAAATGATAAAATAATACCTTAGCAACATTACAATCTTTATTTGTATCATCCAGCATAGTTTCACTTTCTCGAAGCAATTCTCTTATCGTCATTACTCTTCTTCTCCAAGTAATTTCAATCGTTGATCCTCATTAATTAATGCATCGATCACATCATCTAACTTACCTTCCATAATACGGTCTAATTGTTGAATTGTTAAACCAATACGATGATCAGTCACACGATTTTGTGGATAATTATAAGTTCTAATTTTCTCACTTCTATCTCCACTACCGATTTTACTACGACGCTCACTTCCTAATGCTTCTTCCTGTTCACGTTGAACCATTTCATAAACTCTTGCACGAAGAGCACGCATTGCTTTATCTTTATTGTCATGTTGACTACGACCATCCTGACTTGATGCAACAATTCCAGTTGGTAAATGGGTAATACGGACTGCTGAATCCGTTTTATTAATATGTTGTCCTCCAGCTCCAGATGCTCGATATGTATCAATTCTGAGATCACCTGGATTAATCTCTACATCAACCTCTTCTGCTTCAGGCATAACAAGGACTGTCGCAGTAGATGTATGAACTCGTCCCTGTGTTTCTGTCTTGGGAACACGTTGAACACGATGTGAACCAGATTCAAACTTTAGTTTAGAATAAACACCTTCACCTTTCACCATGAATGAAACTAAAGAAAACCCTCCTGCTTCAGATTCTTGTGTCTCCATGACTTCAACCTTCCATCCTTGTGATTCTGCATACTTGACATACATTCTATATAAATCACCAGCAAATATATTTCCTTCATCTCCACCAGCAGCACCACGCACTTCCACAATAACATTCTTATTATCATTTGGATCCTTAGGAATTAATTCTAAGTGAAGCTTTTCTTCTAAATGAGGTTTCTTTTCTTCCAATTCACTTAATTCTAATTCTGCCATTTCTTTAATTTCAGGATCATTTTCTTTCATTAATTCTTTTGCTTCTTCAATACCACTTAAAACTTTCTTATATTCTTGATACAATTGATATGCAGTTTCAAGTGATGCTTGTTCTTTTGAAGCTTCTGTCATCTTATGAATATCACTAGCAATGCTTGGATCCATTAAGATTTCATTTAATTCTTCATATCTTCTTGCGATTGTTTCCAATCTTTCTATCATATTATTCATACTCTAACCTCCAAACCCTTTCCATTATAATATAAACTTATAAAATAAGCAAAATAATATTGGTATATTCTTTGTTTTTTTGATTGACAGAAAATGATTGTTTTTTTATACTACATTTAAAGGAATTGGAGGATAGACAATGAAAAAAGCAGTAATATTTGATATGGATGGTTTAATGATAAATAGTGAGAGAGTCACTTTTGAAGGTTATCAATTGGTGATGAGGAAATTAGGTTTATCAATAAGTGAAGACTTTTATAAACAGTTATTAGGAAAGACGCTTCCAACGGCATATCAAATTTTTTATAATGAATATGGGGATGACTTTCCCATGGAGCAAGTCTTAAATGACGTTCATCAATATATGGCTGACTTGTTTGATCAGGAAGGTGTCCCATTAAAAAAAGGATTATTAGAACTTTTGATATATTTGAAAGAAAATAACTATAAGACTATAGTGGCAACATCGAGTACTCGTAAAAGAGTTGATCATATTTTAGGCTTGGCAGATATCATCAAGTATTTTGATGATTCTATCTGTGGTGATGAGGTGACTCATGGAAAACCTCATCCTGAGGTATTTTTGCGTGCTTGTGAGAAATTAGGAGTGAATCCTAGTGATGCTATTGTTTTAGAAGATAGTGAAGCAGGAATTCAAGCAGCATATAGTGGAAATATTGATGTCATTTGTATACCAGATATGAAATACCCTGAACAAGAATTTGAGAAAATGACAACAAAGATTCTCGATTCTTTAGATCAAGTGATAGATTTCTTAACATGTTCTTAAGATGTTCACATCAATCATGTAATATAATGATGTATGAGGTGATCTTATGAATGTGATAAAAAAAGGATTTATGATGATAGGTGTCGTTATTGTGGTGGCTGTTGTTTTGATTGCTGGTAGTAATGTTTATGTATATGCAACAACTAAAAAACAAGTCAATGCATCATTGGAAGATGCCGATTGTATATTGGTCCTAGGTGCAGGAGTGAGAAACAATAAACCCACACCTATGCTTAATGATAGACTTGAAGTAGCTATTCAATTATATAAAGATGGAAAAGCCTCAAAAATCATTATGTCTGGTGATCATGGTCAAGAAGATTATAATGAAGTTGGTATTATGAAAACATTTGCGATTGAAAATGGTGTTCCTTCTTCCGCTATTTTTATGGATCATGCTGGTTTTTCAACATATGAAAGCCTATACCGTGCCAAAGAAATTTTCAAAGCTAAAAAGGTGATTATTGTCACTCAGGACTACCACCTTTATCGTGCTTTATACATAGGTAATCAATTAGGGATTGAGGCTGTTGGTGTTCCTGCTAATCCTCGTTCATATTCTGGTCAAACAATGCGTGATTTAAGAGAAGTGGCAGCTCGCGTTAAAGATGTTGTCGCATGCATCTATAAACCAGAACCAACATATCTTGGTGATGCATTTCCTGTCAGTGGAAATGGTGATGACACCAATGATGTAGCATTTTAAAGTTCTTTCGTAAAATTATAATGATTTTTTAAATACCCATGTGCTTCATAGAAGTGATGGGCTTTTTTTCTATATGTTGATGTTGAAATTTCTAACTCAACCAAACCTTTTTCTTTGGCAATTTTTTCAACATGTCTAAGCAAACGATCTCCAACACGTAGACCTCGATATTCTGGCATAACCACCAATTCTACAATCTCACCTGTAGCACCATGATGGTGTAAATATTGATGAATATATAAACTTATAAATCCAATAATCTTTTTTTCATAAAAATAAACATAAAACTTAACATGTGGACTTTTTAAGCCCTGATTATAGACATCTCTAAAATGTTCTTGATTGATTTGTTCTTGTTCTAACTCACATATTAATGAATAAATATCTTTTAAATCTTCTTCCTTTGCTTCTTGAACCATACTCTCACCTCATCTTTATTATACTAACTTTGTTCAAAACAGACAGATATTCAGCAAAAATTGAAAAAAGGATAGAAATATCTATCCTAAATCTTCACCATTTGTTTGAATAACTTTTTGATACCAATAGAATGACTCTTTTCTTCTTCTAGAAAAATCTCCAGTTCCATCATCATATCTTTCTACGAAGATAAATCCATATCTTTTTGCCATCTCACCAGTAGAAGCTGATACTAAGTCAATACATCCCCAAGGTGTATATCCTCTTAAATCAACACCATCTAATACAGCTTCATGCATTTGTTCAATATGACTTCTCAAATAATCAATACGATAATCATCTTTGACTTGGCCGTCTTCTTCAATCTTATCATAAGCACCTAAACCATTTTCTACAACAAAGATTGGTAATTCATAGCGATCCCAAATTTCATTTAATGAATAACGTAAACCTTCTGGATCAATTTGCCAACCCCAATCACTTGCTTTTAAATATGGATTTGGAACTCCACCTAAAATATTTCCTTTTCCTGCCTTTTGTTTTTCTGGATCAGCAGTTTGACAATTTGACATATAGTAAGAACATGTATAGAAATCAACTGGCCCAGCTGCTAAGATTTCATCATCCCCTGGCTCCATATGTATTGTAATATTATTTTCTTTAAAATATCTATTCATATAGTTTGGATATTTTCCACGACATTGAACATCACTACAGAACCAGTTCATAATATGATTCTTTTGCTGATTTTCAATTTGATCTGATGGCTGACATGTTAACCCATAACTTGTTGCCATAATTTGCATACATCCAACTTGATAATTTGGATCAATCTCATGAGCCATTTTCACAGCCAAAGCACTTGCTAAAAACTGATGATGTAAACCTTGGAAACGATTGTTAGGAACATCTATTTGATCCATAAAATCCATTGGTTTAATTTCATTGAGAATTCCTTGTCCTAAAAATGCTCCCATAGCAGTTGTCGCTGAATTGATTTCATTAAAAGTTAACCAATATTTCACTTTCCCCTTGTATCTTGTAAAGATTGCTTTACAGAAATTCAAATAACAATCAATCATTCTGCGATCAGTCCATGAATTCCATTTCTTTGTTAAATGAAAAGGCACTTCATAGTGAGAAATTGTCACTAATGGTTCAATATTATATTTTAAACATTCATCTATTAAATCCTCATAGAACTTTAATCCTGCTTCATTAGGTTCAGATTCATCTCCATTTGGGAATATTCTTGTCCAAGCAATAGAAAAACGATACATCTTAAAGCCCATTTCTGCAAACAATGCAATATCTTCTTTAAATCTATGATAATGATCAATTGCATCATGTGATGGATAAAATGTTCCTTCTTCTAAAACTGGCGTAATTCTTTTGCTTGTTGTGGCAGTACCACCTGTACAAATATCAGGACAAGAGATACCTTTACCACCTTCTTGCCAACCACCTTCTAATTGGTTCGCAGCTGTTGCTCCACCCCAATAAAATCCTTTTGGAAAACTCATATTTCATTCCTCCTTTTATTTCTATTTCATTATAATGAAAGAATTCATTTTTTCATAACAATTTTCAGAAGATGAAATCAATTTTCATATTTTAAAAATGTTGTTTTCTCTTCGACTTTATTCTACAATAAATATGGTGATAAAAATGAGAAAGAGAATTATTTACATAGTTGCAGTTATGTTTCTAACAGGATGTCAAACAGCAGAAGCTCCACAACAAGATATTACACCACAAACACAAACAGTACATTGTACTTTTGTAGGTGATTTATTATATGAACAACCATATTATGATTGGATTGAGAAAGATTCACAGGATAAGGGTTATTACGATCTTGTAAAACCATTTTTTCAAAAAGATGATTTATCAATTGCTAACTTAGAAACTCCTATTGGTGGAACTGAATTAAAAATATCTGGTGTTGGTTATTCGTTTAATGCATCTCGTGAAATCGGTGAGCAAGTTGCGTCTCTAGGCTTAGAAGTCGTCTCTACTGCGAATAATCATGCAAATGATCGTGGTAACAAAGGAATTGATAATACATTAAAGTTTCTCAAAGAAAAAGATATTATATCTGTAGGAACTTATGAAAACCAAGATGATCGTAATAAGGGACGTTATCAAACGATTAATGGCATTCGTTTTGGTTATGTTTCTTATACATATGCAACAAATCAGATTGTACAAGATAAGAATCGTTCAAAAGTTGGATTATTCAATCGACCAAGCGATAGAAAATTCACATCTGAATATAAAACAATTCTCAAAAAAGAAGTAGAAGAAACACGTAAAAATTGTGATGTCCTTATTGCAATGATGCATTGGGGAACAGAATTTACATATGATATAAATAATCAACAAAAAGAACTTTCTAAGTATTTAAGTGATTTGGGTGTAGATATTATTATTGGAAATCATCCACATTGCTCACAAACAATGGAATGGATTAATAACAATCGAACACTCTGTATGTATTCATTGGGAAATTTTGTATCAGCTGATCATATTGTTGATCGTACTCATCAAGAATTTAAGAATGCTTATAATGTCTCAATGATGGTAACACTTGATGTAGTAGAACAGAATAATCAAATATCTATTCGAAATATTGACTACATACCTATCATTAACTACTATGATAGACAGCTAAAAAACTTTAAACTTATACCTTATGACCAATATTCAGAAGAACTTGAAAAATCACACTATCACTATAAAAATGGATTCACAAAGAAGTGGATTCAAAAAACATATCAAAAACTTATCCCTAATTCACTTGAAAATCATGAATTAAATAAATAGAAACCCTAGTTTACTGGGGTTTCTATTGTTAGTGATTATATAATAATTTATAAAATTCAGGAAGTAAATCTTCAAGTAAGTCTTGATATCCACAATAGTTTTCTTGTATATAAACACTTCTCATTCTTTTACATCCACCATGACAAATTTGAGAAAATTTACACTTTTCACATAATGAAGGAATTGAATTCTCTATTCTAGAAAAATCTGAAAAGAGTTTATTTTTTGACATTTCTTTAAAATCTAATTCCTTTATATTTCCTAATTGATATTCATCTAATGCATAAAAGTCACATGGATAGACTGAACCATTGGCTTCAATAATAAAGTTAGGTTGACATTGACCTATAAATCCACATGTCATTGGTGGTTGTTTTTGTAGTAATGCCAATATATCTTCAAATAGTGTGATATGAATATATTTATGAGAGTAATAATCTTTCATCCACAATTTAAAGAGCTTTTTATAAAAATTTGAAAACAAATGACTATCTAATGCATATTGATTTAAATAATTCAAATCATTGAGACAAGGTATAAATTGAACATATTCAAAATTTTGTTTTTTATATAAATGATATAATTTCTGTGGGTGTTTAGCAAGCTGATTGGTAAGAACTGTTAATATATTAAAATCAATTTTATTCTTTTTTAATAAATTAATTGATTTCATAACAAGAGAAAAAGAGGCATGATTATCTATTGTTCTTAAAGAATCATGATTTTCTTTATAGCCATCTAACGATACACCAACT
Organism: Coprobacillus sp.; assembly: GCF_984815275.1. Lineage (NCBI taxonomy): Bacteria > Bacillati > Bacillota > Erysipelotrichia > Erysipelotrichales > Coprobacillaceae > Coprobacillus > Coprobacillus sp. Next base: position 1,899 of record NZ_CFJNYH010000028.1, on the reverse strand, counting down.
AAGAATTTATATCTAATAAATAAATCACACCATTGCTGATGAAGCTTTAAAGCATTTGTTTGTATAAGATATTGTATTTTTTGTGATGATAATTTCGTATTTATCACTTTCTGACAAAAATATTCAAAGAATTCAATTCCTGCTAAAGTTGGTTCTCCTCCTTGAAATCCAAAAGTAATGAATCCATTTTCACCAGCAAATGAGCAGGCTTTTTCTATCAATACATCAACAGTCTCTCTTTGCATCATTTTAACTTCATATTCTTTTCTATGATTGGCAACATCTTTATAAAAACAATACCTACAATCCATTTGACATAAAGATGAAGCTGGTTTAATTAATAGATTCACAGATTTCAAGACACTTCCTCCAATCTCATAAATATTGATATATTAGTTTTTCTCTAATCCTAGGCGTTCATATTCCTCATCTGGTGCATCAATAGATTTCATCATATGAATCATGGCATTCTGTAACCTATTTCGAATTTTCTTATCCTCAATTTGAACTTCAGTATCTCTTACATCAAACAAAAGATCACCAAATAAATCTGATTTTAAATAAGTCTTTCCTTTCATTTTCAAATAAGGAACTCCTTGACTCATTTTGTTACCTTTTTCTAATTTCATTGTTTGTAAAACTTCATTTTGGAAAAAGCCACGCATCTGAGTTGGCATTAATGTACATTCTACATATGGTTGATTCGCTTCATTACAACTGGCTTTCATGAATACATATTCACCATCAGTAATATTGACATGGCCACCATGAATACCAAATAAGGCATAGTCATGAATACATTTATCATCTGTAACAACTGGCAATAAAGATTTTCCCTCCATATTTTCTGGTATGTCGATCTCAAAATAATCAAGTAATGTTGGAGCAATATCAATAGTTTGACACAGAGCTTGTCTTCTCCCAACAGATTGATGAGGAACATGTATATAAAAAGGTGTATGAATAACTTCTTGATGCATTGGCCAGAAATTCTTTCCTAAGTAATTATGTTCTCCTAGTAAGAATCCATGATCCGTGTTCACAATCAGCATTGTATCATCCCACATATTGTACTTATCCATCATATCCAGAACTTTTCCAAGATAAACATCACACATTGTCATTAAAGAGGCATACTCCTTTCTTAATGCAACGATATCCAAATCATCATCAACTGGCATATAGGCAGGCCAATTTAAATTGATTTCTTGAGGAAGGTCATACATTTTACGATATTTGTCAGGAACATAAAAAGGCTCATGTGGATCAAATGATTCAATTGTTAAAAACCAATTATCATTTTGTCTATGTTCTTCAATAAACTCTAATCCAGCTATAAATGTTTTGACTGATGACATATCTTGTTCTTTTTGCTGAGCAGATTTATTTGCTATATGTTGAGTCAATGATATTCCTTTTTTACCATATTTTGATGTTTCTATATCTGGAACATTGAGACGTGGTTTCCAGCGATCTCCTTCCTGTCCTCTAAATCCTTCCCAAGAAGCATATCTATTATGATAAGTACAACCTCCATCCTCAAAATAATGTGAATGATCTGTACAAAGATGTGTATAAATTCCAGCCTTCCCTAATGCTTCAATCACTGAAAAATCAAACGGCTCTAATGGCCCCCAACTTCTATGTAAAAAATTATATTTTCCAGTGTGAATTTCTCGTCTTGCTGGCATACATGGCATACTTCCTCCATAGAATCGATCCATGACACAACATTTTTCTTCCAGTCTTTTAAAATTTGGTGTATGGCACCAATCATTTCCATAAGTTGAAAGATAGTTTCTCGTTAATGTATCAAACATAACCATAATTGCTTTCATACTTATTCTCCTCGTATAATATATTTTGTAAAGATGACTAGTCATCTTTACAAGTTTATTT
>NZ_CFJNYH010000027.1:0-55266 GCF_984815275.1 Coprobacillus sp. | reverse complement strand
TTGAATTTTCTTCAAAGAAATGAAATATGTGAATAACTTTTGATTTTGAGAAAAACAAAAGAGATTTCCCTATCTTTGTAGTTAAATCTCCTTCTCTATCTTATGCATCTTCTTGGAATTGAGCATTATATAATTGTTCATAGAAGCCTTTTTTCATAATAAGTTCTTCATGTTTACCTTGTTCAACAATACGCCCATCTTTCACTACGAGTATCAAGTCAGCACTCTTAATTGTTGAAAGACGATGTGCAATGACAAAACTTGTACGCCCTTTCATAACATTATGCATAGCCTCTTGTAACATTTTTTCTAAACGAGTATCTACTGAAGATGTAGCTTCATCTAATATTAAAATCTGAGGATTTTTTAAAATAGCACGTGCAATTGTTAATAGCTGTTTTTCACCCTGAGAAATATTGTTTGCTTCCTCATTAATAATCATGTTATAGCCTTCAGGTTGTGTACGAATGAAATGATGAACATTTGCTTGTTTTGCAGCTTCTATAATTTCATCCTTTCGTGCATTTTGACGACCATAACGCAAGTTATCATAAACTGTTCCATGAAATAACCAGGTATCTTGTAAAACCATTCCAAATAAGGCATGCAAATCTTCACGACGCATATCTTTGATATCAATGCCATCAATGCGGATACTGCCAGATGTTACATCATAAAAACGCATCAATAAACTAATCAAAGTTGTTTTTCCAGAGCCAGTTGGTCCCACAATAGCAACCATCTGTCCACTTTCAATTTCAACATTAAAATCATGAATAACTTCTTTATCACCATATCCAAAATGAACATGGTCAAAACTGACTTGACCTTTTGTCTGTTCAATCACTTGTGGTACTTGTGTTTCTATTTCCTCTTTTTCATTTAAAACTTCAAAGATTCTTTCAATTGCAGCAAACGCAGACTGAATTTGTGAAGATAAGTTACTTACCTGAGAAATAGGATCATTGACCTGCCAAATATAACGAACAAATGCTTGAATCTGTCCAATTTGCATCCCTCCGCCAATAGCATATAAGCATCCCATTAATCCAACTGTCCCAATAATAATATATGTGACAAGAGAAATAGAAGGTGAAATAAGTGATGACATAAACTGAGCCTTAAATGCATTTTGACATAACTCTTCATTAATATCTTTAAATTGTTCAATTGATTTTTGTTGTTTATTAAACAACAAAATTTCATTATATCCTGTATACATTTCAGTAATAGCACCATTCAAATTTCCTAATGCTTTTTGTTGAGCAGTAAAACGTTTTTGTGATCTCTTGACAATAAATCTCGTAATCAATAATGCTAATGGAATAATCATAAGAACAACAAATGTCATTGCCACATTAATACGTGACATCATGAAAATTGCTAGTCCTAGTGATAAAACACCACCAATAATCTGTCTTAATGTCTGTTGTAACGCATTTGAAACAGTATCAACATCATTAGTAATACGACTTAATACATCACCATACTGATGAGTATCAAAATAACTAATTGGTAAATGTCTAATCTTTTCTTGTAATGCATTACGTAAATCATGCATAGCATTTTGAATAGAATTTGTAATTGTAAAAGTAAATATCAATTGTGAAATTGTTTTAATCATATAGAAAATAAACAATGTTACAATAATTTTAATAACAATATCAAATTGAATATGAGCTCCTGGTACTTTATCAGCAATTGCTAAAGCATTTTCCATTAATAAAGAGGTGATTTGTCCTTCTATTGTTGGTGTAATGGCCAAAACAATATTTGTAATAATAATCATTCCTATGGCAATAAAGAAACTCCATTTGTATGGTGAGATAAATGGACCAATCTGAGCAACTGATTTTTTAAAACTTTGCCATTTCTTATTCATAGGCTAACTCCTCCTCACTCAGCTGAGAAGCTGCAATTTCATGATAGATAGGACATGTTTTTAATAAATCATGATGTTTCCCTTTACCAACAACTTGTCCTTCGTGTAAGACAATAATTTGATCAGCATCCATAATCGTAGAAATTCGTTGCGCAACAACCAATACAATAGATTCTTTAGTTTCATCTTTTAATGCCTTTCTTAAACTTGCATCTGTTTTAAAATCCAATGCACTAAAAGAATCATCAAAAATATAAATTTGTGGCTTTTTAATAATCGCTCTGGCTATACTTAAACGTTGACGCTGACCACCAGACACGTTCGTTGCACTTTCTGTAATCACTTCATGAAAGCCTAATGGCTTTTCCATAATAAAATCATACCCTTGTGCAATGCGTGCTGCATGAGCAACCTCTTCATCAGTTGCATCTTCTTTTCCATAACGAATGTTATCAGCAATTGTTCCAGTAAAAAGCATTGCTTTTTGAGGAATAAAGCCTATTTTATCACGCAGTTCTTTCATCGAATAATCTTGTATATTGATTCCATCAACTGTAATCTTTCCACAACTCACATCATAAAAACGTGGAATTAAATTAATTAATGTTGATTTACCTGAACCTGTACTACCAATGAAAGCAATTGTCTCACCCTGCTTTGCTGAAAAAGAAACGTCTTTTAAAACAGCTTCTTCACCATCTGGATATACAAAAGTAACATTATCAAATGACAGCGTATGTTCCTTAGAAATTGGCTGTTTAGTCACCTTTTGATGATCTTGAATGATAATATCAGAATTTAAAACTTCTTGAATACGTTTGGCTGAAACAGCTGCACGTGGATACATAACAAAAACACTACAGAACAATAACATTGAAAACATAGCATGGAATAAATAGTCCTGAAATGCAACTAACTTTCCAACTTGTAAAGTTCCTGCCCCAATCATAGTTGCTGCAATATAAAAGATAAATAAGATTGCTATATTCATAACTAAGAAAAATATCGGATCAGCAGAATTCATTAATTTAAAGATTCTTTTTGTATGACCAGTAAACTCACTGTTTGTATCATTAAATCTTGCTTGTTCATAATGATCATTATTAAAAGCACGTATTACCTTAATTCCAGTTAAATTTTCTCTAGAAATACGATTTAAATGGTCAAGTGAAGATTGCTGTTTTTGCGACATTGGTTCAGACACTTTTGCAACAATAATGACGCCAATAATAATTAATGGTAAAGTTGCAACAATAACCAAAGACAAGTCTAAAGATGTTTTTAATGTCATGAAGAATGACACCGCAATCATAACTGGTGTCAATAAAGCAGTTCTCAAAATCACATTAACAAATAACTGAATTTGGAATGCATCATTATTTGTACGTGTGATTAATGAAGAAATTCCAAATTTATTAAATTCACTTGGTGAAAAATCTTGGACTTTTGTAAAAATATCATTTCGAATATCACGTGTAATTGATGTTGAAATTTTCGCACAACAATACCCGAGTAAGATTGTTCCTAGAACTCCAGCAATTGATATTGCAATGGCAACACCCCACATCATATAAAGATATCCTTTATCTTCAGTGGCAACTCCAATATCAATCATATTAGCTATGATTGTTGGAAGTCCTAATTCAACAAGTGCAAACCCAAAGACAGAAATGACATTGAGAACAAGTAACTTTTTATACTTCAATAAGTATTTTAATATTAATTTCATATTTTCCCTCCTTGCCGTTTTGACTTGATTACTCTATAATAAACTATAAGGTTACCTTATAGTCAATAGGAGAATGAAAAAATGTCAGAAAATCGTGAGAAATACTTTACTACAGGAGAGTTTGCACGTATATGCAATGTTCCTAAACATGTCTTATTTCATTATGATGAAATTGGATTATTTAAACCATCTATTGTAAAAGAGAATCAATATCGTTATTATTCTCATCATCAGTATGATACTTTTACTATTATTACTATTCTTAAAAGTATTGGTATGTCTTTAAATGATATTAAGATTTATCTTGAAACAAGAACACCTCAATTATTGATTGACTTATTAAACGATCAAGAAAAAGTTTTAGATCAAAAAATGAAAGAATTAAAACGAGCTAAAGATTTTATTAAAACAATTCGTTCAACAACTTCACATGCTCTCCAGATTCAAGTCAATGATATTTATCTTCAATACTTTGATGAAGAATATATTCTTTGTAGTGATGATATTCACCACAAAAACAACAAAAGTTTTGAAGCTTATAATGATGAATATGTCCGTTTTTATAATAATCATCTGGATACAATGGACAAAGTAGGAACAATTCTATCAATTGATGAATTGTGTAAACAGAATTATAATACATTTCAGTGTTTATATACCCGTGTGAGAAAAAATAATCATAGAAATATTCGCATTATGAAAGCTGGTTATTACATAGTTGCATATCATCAAGGTGATTATCAAACAATTAGTGAAGCCTATCAAAGAGCACTTTCTTATGCAAGAAAGCATCATATTATTTTAGGAGAAAATGCTTATGAAGAATATGTTTTATCAGATATTGCTGTTCAAGATGAAAATAAATTTATTACCACAATCTATCTAGAAACAAATGAAAAGCATATCGAGTGATATGCTTTTATAATGCTTTGTCTTCAATTTGTTTTAAAATCATGCAAATAAATTCATCTAATGAGACAGTTGTTTGTTTTTGCTCACCATATTGACGATAAGTGACTGTTCTTTCATCTCTTTCCTTATCACCTAATACCAATTGATATGGAATTTTTTTCATTTGTGCCTCTCTAATACGATAACCTAGTTTTTCTTCTCTGTCATCTATTTCAACACGAATACCTTTAGCTTCTAACAATTTAAAAATTTCTTGAGAATAGTCTAAATGATATTCATTTTTCACTGGAATGACTTTGACTTGAGCAGGTGCTAACCATAATGGGAACGCTCCTGCAAAATGTTCTATTAAAATACCAATAAATCTTTCAATAGATCCAAAGATAACTCTATGAACCATAACTGGTCTTACCTTTTCACCATTTTGATCCACATAAGTCAAATCAAATCTTTCAGGTAAATTCATATCTAATTGAATAGTTCCACATTGCCAAACTCTTCCTAAAGAATCCTTAACATGGAAATCCAATTTAGGACCATAGAAAGCTCCATCTCCTGGATTGATCTTATAATCTTTTCCAGCCGCCTGACAGGCTGCTGCTAAAGCTGCTTCACTTTTCTCCCAAATTTCTAATTCTCCAATATATTTTTCTTCTGGTCTCGTAGATAATTCAATATCATATGATAATCCAAGCATTGAATAAACACGATCAATGAAAGCAATCAAACGAACAACTTCACTTTCAATCTGATCAGGAGTCATAAAGATATGTGCATCATCTTGAGTAAAAGTACGAACTCTGAATAAACCATTTAAAGCCCCACTTGCTTCATGTCTATGCACTTGTCCAAGTTCACCCATACGTATTGGTAAATCTTTATATGAATGTAAACCATTTTTATAGACAAGTAAGCTGCCAGGACAGTTCATAGGTTTAATAGCAAATTCACGCTCATCAACTAGTGAAGTATACATATTTTCCTTATAATTATACCAATGTCCTGAAACTTCCCATAATTCCTTAGACATCATAATAGGTGTTTTAATGAATTCATATCCTTCTTTTGTATGTTCATCATACCAGAATTTTTCTAATTCATTTCTAAGCAGCATACCATGTGGTAAGAAAAAAGGCATTCCTGGTGCATACTCACTCATCATAAATAAATCTAATTCTCTACCTAATTTCTTATGATCTCTTTTCTTAGCTTCTTCTAAAAAATCTAAATAAGCTTGTAATTCTTCTGGAGTTGGAAAACAAACACCATAAATTCTTTGCAGAACTTTATTGTCTTTATCACCTTTCCAATAAGCACCTGAATGTTTAAGCAATTTAAAATTTTTACACATTTTAACAGTTTCAACATGTGGCCCTCTACATAAGTCTACAAAATCACCTTGACGATAACATGTAATATGTCCGTCTTCTAAACCAGAAATTAAATCTAATTTGTATGGGTCATCTTTAAACATCTCCATTGCTTCTGCTTTAGAATGCTCCTCACGAATAATACGTTTACCATCTTTACAGATCTTCTTCATTTCTTTTTCAATAGCTGGAATATCTTCATCCTTAATGACTTTGTCTCCTAAATCAATATCATAATAGAATCCTTCACTCACTACTGGACCAACCCAAAATTTAGCATTTGGATATAAATGCTGAATTGCTTGTGCCAAAACATGAGCACACGAATGGTTTAACATATTTAATTGTTCATCATTTTTAAAATCAAAGTTTGCCATTTTCATTTCCTCCTTTTTATTATTAAAAAAGAGATCTCATCGCAAAGGACGAAATCTCGTGGTACCACCTTAATTTATTATCTTTCGATAACCTCTATTGTCTTAACGCGACCCAACGACATTCTCTTTCGAGTGTAGCTCATTAGGGAGTATCTTTATAAAGATTGAGAAACTTTCAGCAACCGTTTCCTCTCTAAACAATACTTATATAAAAACATATCCTAAATCATAGCTTGTAGCATTATTTTACATCAAACTATTATTTTGTCAAGTCATCTGATATTTTTGAGTTTGCTTTTTCATAATATTCTATAATTTCTCCTGCCCCATATATTAATGAAGAAATCAAAAAAGAAATAAAACAAGACCAAAGCATCAATATCATAGATTCAACACCCATCAATTGCCCAGTATTCAAGTAGGACGTATTAATCGCAATACTATATCCCTGACTTATAATATTCCCAAATAGGAAAAGATAAGCACAGACTTTTATAATTTTCGATACTTTATGAAACATATATCTCCTCCTACTTTCACAATATCATAAAAAATATGATATTATTGCTTATTTTCTCATAGTGAAAATCAATAACGATCATTTAACATTTCAAAATATTCCACAATTTTACCAAATCCATAGATAATAAGTGAAAGAACAAAATACAAAATAAGTCCATTCAATAATCCTAAAAGAGTACTCACAATAAATTGTGAACTACATTCTAATTGTATGAATTGATAAATATCTCTATACCCTTGATTAATTAGGTTTCCAAAAAAATAGATATAAGCAAATAACTTTATTTTTTGAGATGTATTATTAAACATATTCTCTCACCTCTATGCTTACAATACCACAAAGATATGAAAAAGTTATGAAGAAATCTCACAAAATAACGTTATTATTTTCACAATAAAATGCATATTTTGTCGAATGTAGTCGATAAACAAAAAAAGGACCAATTGGTCCTTACATTCATTATTTTACTGTAATTAATTGTAAATAACTTGTTGTTCCTTCGATACCTGGAGTTCCACCAGTCACTAAAATTGTTTGACCAGCATCAATTCCATTTTCTTTAGCAATAACTTCTGCTAAATTTAATAAACCTTCAGTTGTATCCATTTGTTTACATGTTACTGGTTTTACACCCCAGTTTAATGCTAATTTTCTTGTTGTTTCTCCATATGGAGTTGCAGCAATAATTGGACATTCTGGTCTATATCTTGACATTTTCTTAGCAGTAAATCCTGATTCAGTAAATGCAATAATAGCAGCAACTTCAAATTTAGTCGCAATTTCAGCTACTGACATACAGATAGCTTCAGATGCATCATCAGTTGCAGTTCTTACAGCTTTTCTATGTAAAGAAGCATAATCTAAAGTAGATTCAGTTTTTAAAGCGATTTTGTTCATAACCATAACAGCTTCTTCTGGATATTTTCCTTGAGCAGATTCTCCAGATAACATAATTGCATCAGTACCATCATAAATAGCATTAGCAACATCGCTAACTTCAGCACGAGTTGGTCTAGGATTTTCTTGCATAGATTCTAACATTTGAGTTGCAGTAATAACAACTTTACCAGCTGCTTTACATTTTGTAATCAATTCTTTTTGGATTAATGGTACGTCTTCAGCAGGAACTTCTACCCCTAAATCTCCACGTGCAACCATGATTCCATCAGCAACCTTCAAAATTTCATCCATATTTTCAACACCTTCGCTATTTTCAATTTTAGCGATGATTTGAATTTCAGGTTTACCATTTTCAACTAATACTTTTTTCACATCTAAAACGTCTTGAGCACGACGTACAAATGATGCAGCAATGAAGTTTACATCTTGTTCACAACCAAATGCAATATCTGCTCTATCTTTTTCAGATAAGTATTCAAAACCTAATTTAATTCCAGGAACATTAATTCCACGTTTGTTTTTCACTTTTCCATCATTTGCACATACACAAACAATGTCAGTACCTTCAACATGGTCAACTAATAATTCAACTTGACCATCATTAACCAAGATAAATCCACCTGGTTTAACATCTTTATATAAATCTTTATAAGTAATAGTAAAACGATCTGCAGTCCCTTCAATATCTTCTACACAGATAGTAGAAACTTGTCCTTTTTTGAAATTTGCAGCACCACCTTCAAAATCACCAGTACGAATTTCAGGTCCTTTTGTATCTAACAAAATAGCACAGTTAGTTCCAAGTTCTGCGTTCACATCACGCATAGTTTGCATTTTTGCTCCATGCTCAGCAAAATCACCATGTGAGAAATTACAACGCATAACATTCATACCAGCTAAAACTAATTTCTTTAACATCTTTGGACTTTCAGATGCAGGCCCAATTGTACAAACAATTTTCGTCTTTTTCATTTTTTCTTTCATACTTTACTTTATCTCCTATACCCTCTTATTTATATTAACGAAGTTTCAATACATCTTCGTAAATACCTTGATTTACAGTTCTCTTATGTCCCAAGACTTCTTCAATTGGCAATCCAACGATTTCGCCTCTCACATCACTCACACAAAGACCACCTTTTCCTTCTTCAAGAAGTTCAACAGCCTTAATACCCATACGACTTGCTAAAACACGATCTCTTGCAGTCGGGCTTCCACCTCTTTGCATATGCCCTAAAACATTTGCACGTGTCTCAAAACCAGTTTCTTCTTCAACACGTTTTGCTAATTCATGAACATCAGTAATGTGTTCAGTAATCACAATTAATGCATGTTTTTTATCAGAAGCTTTTGATCTTTTTAAAGTTTCAATAATTTCTTTTTCATCAAAACCACTTTCACTTGTCACAATCATTTCTGCACCACAAGCAAGACCAGCATGAACAGCCAAATCTCCACATCTTCTTCCCATAACTTCTAGAATTGTACATCTTTGATGAGAACTTGATGTATCTCTTAATTTATCTAATGCATCTACAATTGTATTTAAAGCTGTATCAAATCCAATTGTAAAATCAGTATCAGGAATATCATTATCAATTGTTCCAGGAATTCCAATACAATTAATTCCCATTTCTGTTAATTTCAAAGCGCCATTATAACTACCATCTCCACCAATAACAACCAAAGCTTCCATTCCAACTTTTTTCATTTGCTTAATCGCTTCTTCTCTCACTGCTGGATCTTTAAACTCTGGAAAACGTGCTGACTTTAAGAACGTCCCACCAACATTAATAATATTACGTGTACTATGTCTATCAAATTCAATAAAGTCCCCATCATGTAACCCTTTATATCCTAAACGGACTCCATAAATCTTGATTCCTCTATTTAAGCAAGTTCTTGTCACAGCACGAATGGCTGCGTTCATTCCAGGAGCATCTCCACCTGAAGTTAACACCCCAATACATTTTACCATAATTCTTCTCCTCTCACTTTATAGCATTTTGATTCTATCATAAAATATTGATATATTCTACACTTTTGTTTCCATTCTATATCTTCATTTTGCCCTCGTCAAGCATTATTTCAATGCTTAGCGCTTTCAATTTTGAAATTATCGTATTTGCTCGAATTTCATCACCTTTTTTAATAGTATAGACCTTTTTTAGATCTTTATAACCATACATACTCGTAAAGAATGTTGGTAAGTGATTTAATAAACGATATGATAAAATTGTCAGTAAAATTTCGTCCCTAGACCAAACTGTCACATTCTCTTCACCAATTCCATCCAATAATAAATAATCAACTTTCATTAAACGCTCCATTGCGTATTCAGTATCCCCAGTCGAAAAACTAGCTTTAAGATCAATAAGATAAGTAGGGAAATGAATAAAACCAATCTCTTTTCCTTTCTTGGCTAAAGAATTCATCAAGCCAGCTAATAAAGTTGTTTTACCTGTTCCCATTTCACCATGTAAAAATAAACCTTTATCATTGGGTTCTTGTAAATATTTTAAAATATGACCTAATGTATTTTGACCATTAGGTGATAAGCTATTGGCTTTTTTAACAATCTCTAATGATGTAAGATCTGTTAAAAGAATATCATCATTCACATTTGTTATAACAAACTTTTCTAACAATAATCTTCTTCTTTCTAATGCTTTCCCATATAAACAACTTTCTAATTCTAAAATAACTTCACCGTCTCTATAGACAAGATTTTTTTTCATTCCTTGATTATCTTTACGACAATTTTGTAAAGATTGACACCCTTGGCATAATTGATAATCATCATTATAATCTAAGAATTCAACCCAATAATCATCCATTATAGATGTATTTAAATGATAAGTCTTTAAAAATTCTTGAATATTTTTTTCTTTTGATAAAGCATAAATACTCTCTCTTTTCATTTTTTGAATTTCAGGTTGTTCAAGCATGTCTCCAATCTTTATCATAATTGTCCCTCCTCTAATTTATCTAACAATTCAAATAATTTCTGTGAATTGACTTCTGTGTTCTCTTCAATCACATGTTCAATTTTTAATTCTTCTTCACTTTGACGCTTATCATTCATCAGTTCCTGATATGCCTGCATTGCAGTTTCAATATGATTTCTTGCTAGTGATCCCCCAATTGTTTCACAATAACTTTTTGATAAACGATTATTATTTTTGCCAAGAACATATTCAATAAGCACATTGACAACAGCTGGTTTCAATCCTAACTGAACCATTAAGGTTTCGACAATCTTTAAATCATGAAAAACAGGTTCTTTTCCCCCTTGTTTTTCTTTTAATAATTCATATGGTGTTAAATTATCCAAATACTTCATATGTAAAACTAATGGTGATTGTTGTCCCTCTTGTGTTTGATATTGCAATGGCTGCTTATGGTAGACTTCCTGCAATTTAGAGACACTATCCATTTCAAAATATTTCTTAATATTTAATTTTAAACGGTCATAATCAAGCCCTTGAGAATGCATTGAATCTTTAACCAAACCAGCTAAAGTTAAAGCATCAATAGAATAAACTGTAGCAAGTTGAATCATATATTGAAAATCCTCATCAGTAAGTTTTGATTTATTGATTTGATAATCAGCTAAACTCTTCAATAAAAGTTCCTTATCATAAGCGACTTCTATATTTTGATGAACTGGCTCTTTGAATTCATCTTTTATTTTTAAGATTCTGCCATGTTTTCTATGATGATAGATTTGAAAAACATCTTGAAAACGAACTGTTACTTCTTCATAATCTGATAAATCTTCTACAGATATTCTAAAATACTGAACTGTCTTTTGAAAATCTTCAGGAGAAAGCGATTCTTGTAATAAAGATGATAGAATTTGATTCTTAAAAAATGCTTTTAATGTGAGTGGTGATTGGAGTTGATAGATATATTGTGTTATTTGATTTTCATGCTTAACAAATGTTTTTAATAATCCAATGGCTTCTAATGATTGAAAATGCTTTTCTAAATCTGTAAAACTCATTGAAAGAAAAGATGTTAAACGAGATAAAGAAGATGGCTTTAAAAAACGATTCATGCGTTTACCCTCTATAACTAACATCATATATAATTGTAAAGCATCAGAGCCAATAAGTGGCTGATACAAATAATACAATATATCTGTTTGAACTTCATCTAATGGATAGTGAAGTTCAACTCTGTACAAATCACTCATATATAGTTTCATCTTTTAATACCTTTAAAACCCTTTCTATTTCCTGATACAGTTCCTCATAATAACTTCTATTATCAATCACAAAATCTGCCATATCTTTCTTTTTCTCTATAGATATTTGTTGTCCTATTAAGTGCATTGCTTCTTCTTGCGTTATATGATTTCGCTGCATTAAACGTTTCATCTGTGTTGTTTCATCAACGTATACAACAATAATTTTATCACATAATGCCTCTAAATGAACTTCATATAACAAAGGAATATCTAAGAAAATAAGTTCATCCTGACAAGTACGTATGCCTATCTTCAATTGTTCAATGACATAAGGATGAATAATATTTTCTAATTGTCGTTTCTTATAAGCATTATGAAAAACAATATTGCCTAACTTCTTTCTATCTATAGAGCCCTTTTCATCTAAACAATCAAATAAATTTATAACCTGCTTAAAACACTCTGTACCTTGATCTAATGCATGTCGAGAAATTTCATCAGCATCTAAGACACAATAACCATGTGTCAATAAATAATTTGAAACAGTACTCTTTCCAACTGCAATAGAACCAGTCAACCCAATAACCTTAGTCATAGAAAGACTCCCTTATCTTTTCCATAACATACATACAATCTAAAGAATCCTGCAATGACATCCTTGGACTCTCAATGATTTTTTCTTTGAGACAACGATGCACCTCTTCAATCTCAGTAAAGAAATCATCATAAATATATGACTTTTCAATAACTCTTTGCTGATTATTAATAGTTATAATAGCTTGTTCAGGGCGATAAAAAGGCACAGCTGTCATTGTTCCTTGTGAACCATAAATAATCATGTTTTTTTCCTTGCTTCTATCTATTGCCATTTCTAGTTTTGCTGTCTGTCCACTTTCAAAAACCAATTCAACGACATCGTAAGCATCTACACCATTTTTGTAAATAACCTGAGTTGAGACTTTTTGTAATGGCGATGTTATGTAATCAAGAGTCGTTGCAATATTGTAAGTTCCAACATCGTACAAAACACCTCCTTGTTCTTTATCAAAAAGATAATGTCCTTCTTGATAGTCTACATCAGAACAAAATGATGTTTCAATACGTTGAACTTCACCTATCTCACCAGATGCAACAACTTTCTTCATGTCAGCCACAAGTGGAATAAATCTTGTTTTCATAGCTTCCATAAAAAATGTTTGGTTGGACTTAGCCAATTGACACAAGTCTTCAGTTTGAGTATACGTTAATGTTGCAGGCTTTTCACAAAGAACAGCTTTTTTCTTTAATAAAGCTGCCTTTGCCCATTGATAATGATCATTATGACGAGTTGCTATATAAACAGCATCAATATTTGGGTCTTCTAACAAATCTTCATATGTTGGATATATTAGAATATGAGGATGATTCAAAGAAAACTGTTCTCTTTTTACTGCTGTTAAAGATGCCCCAGCATAAAGATATCCTTCTTGGCTTTTATTTAAACTTTGCATAAATCTTGTAGCAATTTTTCCCATTCCTAATATTCCCCAGCGAATCATGTTAGTACCTCCTTTTTTGACAATGTGGACAATAATATGTTCCTCTTTGATTTAACATTATTTTCTTGATTTCACCTTGGCAACATGGACATATTTTTTGTCCATGTGCCTTGAGTTGAACCTGAAACAATCCATGAATACCATTAGCATCAAAAGAATGAATTGTTGTTCCTCCCTGAGCAATAGCACGGTTTAAAACATCCACAGAAATCTGTTTTAATTCATGAACTCTTTTCTTGGATAAACGAGAAGCTCTTGTGCGTGGATCAATTTTCATTAAAAAGCATATTTCGTTTGCATAAATATTGCCAATTCCACACATAATCGATTGGTCTAAAAGAGCTGTTTTAATTGGTAATGATGTCTTATGCAACAAAGCATAAAGTTCTTCACCACTGATATCAAATGGTTCTTTTCCTAATTTCATTAATGGTAATTGTTCACGATACAAATGACGATCAACAAGTTCTAGTCTTCCAAATTTACGGGTATCTATATAACGCAAATCCTGCCCATCATGAAGATGAAAAACAACGTGTGTATGTTTATCGACAGGCGTTTCTCTTTTGACAATATGATACTTTCCTTCCATTCGCAAATGAGAAACAAAAGCATCTTCATCTAATAAGAAAATCAAATATTTTCCCACACGATCAATGTCTCTAATTGTTTGATGTGTTAAACGCTCTATAAACTCCTGAGTATCTCCATTAATAATC
This sequence comes from Coprobacillus sp., assembly GCF_984815275.1. Taxonomy (NCBI): domain Bacteria; kingdom Bacillati; phylum Bacillota; class Erysipelotrichia; order Erysipelotrichales; family Coprobacillaceae; genus Coprobacillus; species Coprobacillus sp. Next base: position 41,124 of record NZ_CFJNYH010000027.1, on the reverse strand, counting down.
TTATCATAATAAACATCAATGCCTTCTATATTTTCATCTAAAATAAATTGTCTTAATGTTTGTCTTACTGTTTCTACTTCTGGTAATTCTGGCATTTTCTCACCTACTTCAAATCATACCAATTAGAAGCATAAGCCCCATCAACTTTCAATGGAACATCCATTTGGAATGCTTCAACCATTGCTGATTTAATTAATTTCATCATTTCATCTAATTCATCTTTATAAACATCAAAAATCAATTCATCATGGACTTGTAAAATCATTTCTGATTTTAAATGTTTATCTTTCATTAATTGATTCACTTTCATCATAGCAAGTTTTAAGATATCAGCACCACTTCCTTGAATTGGTGAATTCATCGCAAAACGTCTAGCTTGTTCACGAACCATAAAATTCTTATCATTGATTGTTGGAATATATCTTTTACGATTTAAAACTGTTGACACATAACCTGTGTTTTTACAATCTTCAACAATTTGATCCATATAGACTTTGATTTCTGGATATTCTTCAAAATATCTACGAATAAATTCTTTGGCTTCTTTTAAAGAGACACCAATTTGCTGAGATAACTTAAATTCTCCCATCCCATAAATAATTCCAAAATTTACTGCCTTAGCTTGTCTACGCATATTGGCTGTTACTTCTTCATCCTTGACTTTAAAGACCAAAGCTGCTGTATGTGTATGAATATCCTTATCTTGATTAAAAGCTTCTATGAGTGATTGAACTCCTGCCAAATGAGCCAAAATACGCAATTCAATTTGTGAATAATCAAATGTGACTAGATAATCATGGCTTGGTATAAAAGCTTTACGAATCAATTTTCCTTCTTCTTGACGAACTGGAATATTTTGAAGATTTGGTTCTATAGAAGATAATCTTCCTGTTTGAGTTAGAGCTTGATTATAAATTGTATGTATTTTCCCATCTGCAAAAACTTGTTCTTGCAAACCTTTTACATATGTTGAAGATAATTTTGTTAACATACGATATTTTTGAATTAATGGAATAATAGGATGTAATCCTTCAATCTTCTCTAAAATATCTTGAGAAGTTGAATAACCCGTTTTGGTCTTTTTACCATTAGGTAAGCCTAATCGTTCAAATAAAACTTCTCCTAACTGCTTAGGTGATGAAATATTAAATTCTTTGTCTGCTAACATATATATATCTTCTTCAATTTGTTTAATCTGCTGCTCAAAATCCATTTCCATTTCTTTTAAGACATGAATATCGATTTTTGCACCAACATACTCCATATCTGCAAGAATGTAAGTCACTGGCAATTCTAGATTTTGATAAAGATCAAATTGTTCTTCATCTTTCAATCTTTGAATAGCTTCATCTTTTAAATCATATATAGCTTTGGCCTTTGAAACTGTATGCCTTGCTAATAAATCAATTTCAGGAATATGTTTTTTTGCTAATTTCCCAAATACTTCTTCTTCATATTGAACAGAATCATAATCATAATAATCACAAATAGACTTCATTTCATCTTTTAGACTTGGATTTAATATATAAGAAGCTAATTGCAAATCAAAATTCATGCCTTTTATATCAATTCCATTCCATCTCGCAGAAAGAATTTGAGCTTTGATGTTATAACTATATTTGCTATATTTTTCATCTTTTAAATAGTTCAGGAAATCTTGATCATTTAATGCATCTTCAAAAGAGATATAAAATGCTTGCTCTTTATTATACAAAGCATAACCTAATACAATAGATTTATGATAATTTTGATCATAGATTGCACCTAAGATACAACTAGCTTGAGTAATAGAAGGCATCTTCGTTACAACTTCATAATGAAGTTCAGTTTGCTTTGGTGCTTTTGATTCCATAGAAATCTTTTTTAATAATGAATTCATATCATATTTCTGATAAAAATCTTTTAACTTATCAAAATCATAACCAACATAGTGACAATCATCAAGTGTGACATCAAGAGGTATATCTTTTAAGATCGTTGCAATCTGCTTAGACTGAATACCAAGTTCAATATTCTCTCTAATCTTTTCACCCATTTTTCCTTTGATTTCTGAACAATGATCTTTTAAGTTTTCAATAGTTTGATATTCATGTAATAATTTAAGAGCTGTCTTTTCACCAACACCTGGTATTCCTGGAATATTATCAGCACTATCTCCCATTAAACCTAATAAATCTCTCATTTGATCAGGCTGCAATTCATATTTTTCATAAAATGTTTTAGGTGTAATAACGTCATCAGTCTTTGTTTTTGTATTTCTTTTATAAACATGAATATGTTCATCTACCAATTGCATCATATCCTTATCACCAGTCATGATATTCACCTGATAGCCTTGCTTTGATCCCTGAGTCGCAAGTGTACCAATAATATCATCACCTTCATATCCCTCAAGTTCACAATAAGGAATCTGATGAGCATCTAAAAATTCTCTAACAATTTCAAATTGACATTTTAATTCTTCTGGTGTTTCTTTCCTTGTTCCTTTGTATTCTTCTAAAAGATCACTTCTAAAAGTTTTCCCTTTTGCATCAAACGCAACCATAATCCCTTTTGGATTTTTTTTAATAACATTTTCTAAACGATTAGCAAACCCAAAAACTGCATTGGTTGGAATACCATCTTTGTTAACCATCAAATTTCCCATAGCTGCTGTCGCATAATACGAACTAAACAACCAATAATTTCCATCAATCAATACTAATTCTTCCATTTTATTCTATCACTCTTGCCTTATCAACAATAAAAGATAACTTATCTTTCATATCAACTTTTCCATTCATAAGACAAATGTTTCCTTTCTTTAACATCATACCTATACTCTTATATCTCGATGCAAACACAACACCATCGACACTACCTGTTTCATCAAATCCTTCAATAAAACACATTTCATCACCTTTACGATCGGTAATATTTTTAACTCTTTGTAATTGAACAACAATATTCACTGTTTGATTCACATATTCATATAATGAAGAAACATTAATATATGGTGTGTTTAACTTTTCCTTCATCAATTCAATTGGATGCATAGTTAAATAAATACCCAATACTTCTTTTTCTTTTCTCAGTTTTTCATCTTGAAAATCTTTATAAATTGTGAGTACAGGTTTTTCATCAATACCTAACATATTCTTTAAATTCCCATAATCTCTGATTGTATCTAAATTCTTTTTCATTGTATTTCGACTCAACTGAAATTCGTCTAATGCTCCTGCATCAATTAAAGATTCAATCATTTTCTTAGACAATTTCGATTCATCCATACGCATCATAAAATCATAAACATCTTCAAACAGACCATTTTTTCTTTCTTCAACAATAGCTTTATATCCAGCATATCCAACATTTTTAATCGCAAGTAATGAATAACGTATATGACCATTCTCAACCATAAAACGTGCATGTGAATAATTCACTGAAGGTGGCAAGATATCCACATGATATGTTTTACACTCTTGAATACAATGTAACTTTGTTGTCTCACTTGATAATTCATTAGAAAGAATAGAAGCAAAAAAGTATAATGGATAATTTGCTTTTAAATAAGCCAATTGATAAGCAACATAACCATAAGCAACACTATGTGCTTTTCCAAATCCATAATTGGCAAATTTTTCAATTAATTCAAATATTTCTATTGCTTTTTCTTCTCTATAACCTTTATCTATGCACCCAGCAATAAATTCCTCTTTCATTGATTGCATGAGACCAGTTTCTTTTTTTGAAACTGCCTTTCTTAGTATATCAGCTTTTCCTAGTGAAAAACCTGCCATTTTTTGGGCAACTTGCATAATTTGCTCCTGATAAATCATAACTCCATATGTAGATTTCAATATTGGTTCTAATTCCGGTAATGGATAAACAACTTTTTCCTGTAATCCTCTTCGTTTCAGATAGAGAGGTATGTTTTCCATAGGACCAGGACGAAATAATGCAATGGCTGCAACAATATCATCAAAACAATAAGGTTTCATTTTTCTTAGGAGATTTCTCATTCCTTGAGACTCTAATTGAAAAACACCAAAAGTATCAGCACGTGCAATGAGTTCATATGTTTTCTGATCATTCAAAGGCAGCTGATTTAAGAAAACTGTTTCATTTATATCTCGTTTAATATCTTTACAAATATAATCTATCATTGTTAAGTTCTTAAGACCTAAAAAATCCATTTTCAATAATCCAACTTCTTCAATATAATCTTTTGAATATTGTGACATTAAAGTCGCTGTTGGCCCTAATACTAAGGGAATAACCTCTCTTAGGGGTTGTTTGGATAAAATGACACCAGCCGCATGCGTTGAAATATTACGAGGCAAATGCTCAATAACACTTGTTGCTCCTATAATTTTTTTCAACAAAGGGTCTTGATTAATCATAGATTGAAATTGTGCTGAAGTCTTATACATAGTTGTAATTGTCTTCTTATTTTTGGGACCCGTAGGAATCATTTTCGCAATAATTTCTAGTCGAGCTAGAGGAATGCCCATGACCTTTCCCATATCTTTTATAGCAACACGTGGCCCATATGTATTAAACGTAACAATTTGAGCAACATGATCTTGACCATATTTTTCAACAACATAATGTACAACTTCGTCACGACGATCATCTTGAAAATCAATATCTATATCTGGCATGGATACACGTTCAGGATTAAGAAATCGTTCAAAAAGTAAGTCATACTTAATTGGATCAACATTAGTAATTCCTAATACATAGGCAACTAAACTCCCAGCAGCACTTCCTCTCCCAGCACCAACCTGTATCTTATTCACTTTTGCAAAACGCACATAATCCCATACAATTAAAAAGTAATCATCAAATCCCATTTGATGGATTATTTTTAATTCATACTGCAATCTTTTGACATATTGAGATGGAATCTTTTGATTTTGGAATCTTTTCTTCAATCCCATTTGACAAAGCCCTTTTAAATATTCTGATGCTTCTCCATGATGTGGAACTGGAAAAGATGGTAGATGTTTATCTTGTAAAGGGATTGTTGCCTTACAGTTTTGAACAACCTCTCTCGTTTCTGCTAATATTTCAGCATCAAAAAGCATTTTCATTTCATCTTCAGTTTTTAAATATTTCTCCTCTGTTATAGGAACATATTTACTTTCTAAAGTTAATCCTTGATTCGCAGCCTGCATTAAGTCAACTGCTAAAGCATCAGCTTTTTTTAAATATATAACCTCATTGGAACAAAGAATCTTCACACGACAATATTTTGCAAGTGAAATTATTCTTTCGTTTAATGCTTGTTGTAATTTAATATGATGATTTTGAATCATAACATAGTAGTTATCTTGAAAAATGTCTTTAAATGATTTTAAATATTTCACAGCCTCCTCTTCCATTTCCTTTGCAACCAATCTTTCAACGATTCCTTGTGCTGAACCAGAAATAATATACATATGTCCCTTATAAAGAGCCAAAGATTTTAAATCAATACATTTATCTTCATGCAAGTTAATATCACAACAAACCTTCACTAAATCAAAATAACCAATATCATCTTTAGCCAGTAAAATAAATGGATAAATCTCTCCTTCAATCATCACACTTGCTTCCATTCCAAAAATAGGTTTAATCCCATATTTTAAACATTCCTGACTAAATTCTAACGCTCCAAACATATTATTTTTATCTGTTAAAGCCAAGGCTTCTATATGCTTAGCATTTGCATCTTGGATTAAATCTTTAATTAAAATCGTACTATTTTGAAAACTATAAGCACTTAAAACCTGTAAATGTCCAAACATATATGTCGCCTCCTTTATTTCAATATTATAACAAAATTCGCCCTCATAAGATACAGTGAAACGCAAAAAGTATTAACATAATTGCAATATATAAACAAAATATCACATAGATTAACTGCAATAAATAAACAGCTTCAATACTCAAAATCCATAATCTGTAAAAATATAAACCAATCAAATAGAAATGATATTGTAATTGAATAACTCGAAACCATTTTTGATTAACAATAATTACAATACTAAGTAAAACCGCAAACAAATGAAAAGGTATATACCACTTATAACATATCAATTGTAATATCATACACGCAGCACACAACAATTGCATTTTCTTAATTCTTTGTATCATCATAAAAATCACCTATACTATGATATGAAAAAAGATAAGGAAAAATACGATTTTTTATCAAAAGAAAAAGTGAGTAACAATTACTCACATTCTTTTAAAGCTTTTGCCAATTGATCTGGACAAGATGTTGGTTTTGCACCACAACGAATTCCTTCAATACGTTGAATCGCTTCCTCCTTATCCATTCCCTCAATAAGTTTTGCAATCCCCTGTAAATTTCCTGAACACCCACCAACAAATTTAACTCCTGTGACTTTTCCATTCACAACATCAAAATCAATACGTGTTGAACATGTTCCCTTTGTTTTATAAGTATGCATTAAAATTTCCTCCTACTTCAATCGATCTTTTTCAATAACATATAGATGGTCATTATCCTTCAATCCACTAGACATTTTTATTTTTCCATCATCTAATAACCAGATAGCTTCAACACCATCCAATGAATCAATAAGTTTTAGCCCTTCATCATAACTCATTAAGAAAACTGCTGAACTCAAGAAATCAGCCAAACCACTATCAGCAGTAATAATACTTACACTTCTGAAATGAACTGCTGGATATAGTGTATCTGGATCAATCAAATGATGATATCGGACACCATTAACATCTTTATAAAATCTTTGATAATCACCACTCGTAACTATTGACTCACCTTGAACAACCAATACAGCTTCATTATCAGACTCACTATTGCTGTAATTCCCATCTTGAGGTGATTCAATGCCTACACAAAATTTTTCTTGGCAATCATTAAGATAGAAGTCTCCCTCTTTCTTTATTTTTCTTTCTCCATGACTAGCAACATTTCCACCACCACTTAAAAGGAAATTATCAACTCCCATTTTAATAAGAGCTTGTTTAACCAATTCAACCGCATAACCTTTCGCAGTTGCACCAACATCAATAGAAACATTTGCATCATCAATATACACTGTTTGTGCCTGTTTATCAATCTTTATACTGTCAAGACCAGTATGCTGATTAGCCTTCTTTAATTCTGCCTCACTTGGAACAGTACCAACGCCATTATTGCTTTCTGCTTTTTCACGATAATCATGCCAAATATTAATAACGCTTCCAAAAGCGATATTCACTTTCTTAGATATTTTTTCATATCTCTCAATACTTAACTCTAATAAATCTATTAGCGGTTTATCAACTTTTATTGCTTTTTTTCCAGCATTATCATTAATTGTTTTTACATTATTTACACCATCATAAGAATTATATTTATCAAATAATTGATTATAATAATTTAAATCTTTATCAATTAATTCACACTGTTTATCAAAGTCATCCTGATTTGTCGCATATGTAATATAGGTTGTTATTGTATCAAAAGCACCAATAAAGTTTTTTGTATAATACTCATAATTGTCTTTTTGATTCTTACATCCTGTTAATATAAATAAAGAGAACGCAAGAATTACACATATTTTTTTCTTCAATTTCATCACCGTTTCTTATTATACCAATAAATAAAAAAAACTGCGATATATTTTCGCAGTTTTTATATTTTTTATTGTAAAGCAGTTCCAGCTTCAGCAATTGCTTCTAAGAAAGCATCAATTGTAATAGTACATTTAGAAGCTAAATCAGTTCCAGTTTTTGGAGCTTTACCACCATGATAATCTTCAGTTTCAATTTTAGCAACTTCATCTAAAGTTTTACCTTTAATTGCAGCTTCAAATGCTTCAGCTTGTTCAAACCATTCTCCACCATCTTTGATTTTTCCAGCTTTTGCTGAAGTTTCTTTCATATTGTACTTACCTTTTAATTCAGATTTAGTATCAGTAACACCTTTATAAATTTGTGCAACATCAATTTTTGAATAAACAATTTTTCCATCAGCATCAGTAGCAACTAATGCAACAGTTGTATTTAATTGTTTCTTTTCAGCATCATTTGACATAACTTCACCAATACCAATTTTTGCAGCATTAGCTTCTTGAGCGTTAGTTCCAGCCTTAGCAACAGCAGCTAAGAAATCATCAATAGTAATAGTACATTTAGAAGCTAAATCAGTTCCAGTTTTTGGAGCTTTACCACCATGGTAATCTTCAGTTTCAACTTTAGCAACTTCATCCAAAGTTTTACCTTTACAGAATTCTTCGAATGCTTTTGCTTGTTCATCCCATTCTCCACCATCTTTAATTTTTCCAGCTTTAGCAGAAGTTTCTTTCATACCATAATCTGTACCACGTTCTTTTTTTGTTTTTGTAAGTGCTGATTTTTCATCTCCACCTGGTGTAGATTGTGCAACATCAATATCAATATATTGAATTTTACCATCAGCATCTAAACCAATAGCAGCCATAGTTGAATTAACTTGTCCTTCATCATTTATATTACTTACAATTCCTAAACCAACTTTCGCATATTTTGCAGCAGTATTACCTCCAGTAGGTTCATCTTTTTTTCCACATCCAACAAGTGCAGTTGCAACTAATGCTGATGCAGCTAATACTTTTACTAATTTGTTCATAAAATTCTCCTTCCCATATATCTTTTGAACTACATATATTATATATTGAAAGCGTTTATATGGCAAGAGATTTCGTTGATAAAATGCTGTCTTTTCCCCATAAATGTTACATATTTAAAAGATGTTGTGAAATTTTTCACCATTTTATCAATACTTTTCTTATTATGATAATAAAGTAAAATTTTTTTCATAATTAGAAAATAAATATCTGATATTCCCTCACTTAAGAATTCTTTATAGAAACACTCTAATAAGTTTAACTTTATTGTTTTGAAACTGTATAATGTTATTATACAATCAGTTAAACAAAGGAGGGATTTTATGAATCTCATAGATGCTATAAAAACAGTAAGACTTTTCCCTAAAGAAGAAGCTCTCATTCCATTAGAGACAAGATGGGGGAAGAATTTAGATGATCAACACGTTCTTGAAGAATATCCAAGACCACAAATGATAAGAAACAATTACATCAATCTTAATGGATATTGGGATTATGCTATAACGCCTGATAAGAGTATTCCCCCTCAATATCAAGGCAAGATATTGGTTCCATTTTCACCAGAAGCAAGTTTATCCAAAGTTAATAAACAACTTCAGCCAAACGAATATCTTTGGTACCAAAGAACACTGCCTATTTGCAAACATCGTCATAAATGCTGCTTATTACATTTTGGTGCTGTAGATCAAACAGCCTCTATCTATATTAATCAAAAAAAGGTTTTCCATCATGTTGGTGGATATCTTCCTTTCACTATTGATATTACACGATTTTTAAATGAGAATTCAAACATCTTAACAGTGCGTGTTCAAGATGTTTCCGAGACATCATATCAATCTATTGGTAAACAAAGACTCAAAAGAGGTGGAATGTATTATACAGCACAAAGTGGTATCTGGCAAACTGTATGGTTAGAGTGGGTAAGCGAGACATATATTCAAGATGTCAAAATAACACCAGATTATGACCATAATCAAATTGAAGTGAAAGTATTCCTCAATCAACCAACTCAAGAACTTATTCATTTTCAGATTAATGATGAAAATATAGTATCTATATCATCTGACCAAAACATTATTACTCAATATTTAAAAATTGATCACAAAATATCCTGGACACCTGATTCTCCTTACCTCTATAATCTTCACGTTTCCATAGTCAATGACCATGTGAAATGTTATTTTGCAATGCGTTTATATACCATCGAAAAAGACAAAGAAAATATACCTAGAATTTGTCTCAATCACCAGCCAATATTTATGAATGGTGTTCTTGACCAAGGTTATTGGCCTGATGGTCTCTATACTGCCCCTAGTGATGAAGCTCTTATTTATGATATTCAAACAATGAAAGATCTTGGTTTTAATACGATTCGCAAACATATCAAAATAGAACCTTCCCGTTGGTATTATCATTGTGATCGTCTTGGAATGATTGTTTGGCAAGATATGGTTAATGGTGGAGAGAAATATCATACTTGGTTTATCACTTGGATGCCATCTTTAATCAGCTGGACAAAAAAACATATCTCAGACAAACACAATTATCTTCTTGGTAGAAAGAATGCCATTGGAAAAGAAGAATGGATTCAAGAATGTGAACGAACCATTCAGCATCTTTCTCATTTTCCTTGCATCAGTACATGGGTGATTTTTAATGAAGGATGGGGACAATTTGAAACTGTCAAATTAACCAAATACATACATAAATTAGATCCATCAAGATTCATTGATTCAGCAAGTGGTTGGTTTGATCAAAAATGTGGTGATTTTAGAAGTGAACATCATTATTTTGATGAACCAAAAATAATTCCAGATTCCCGAGCATTTATATTATCTGAATACGGAGGATATGTTTATCAAGTCCCTCATCACATAAGTATTAAAAAGAGTTATGGTTATAAAACTTTTCTCAATCAAGAAGAATTGACTCTTGGGTATCAAAAACTATTTAAAGAAACTGTTGAACCACTTATTCAAAAAGGACTCTGTGGAGCAATTTATACACAAGTCAGTGATATTGAGGAAGAAGTCAATGGCTTACTCACCTATGATCGTGAAGTCTGTAAACTTATAAAACAAAAGTAAAAGAGAATCTCACGATTCTCTTTCATGTTTATCAACATCTTCAACACTTACAAACATACAAATAGTTCCCAATACTGAGATAATAGCTCCAATCATGAGAACTTTAGAAACACCTAAAGCATCCAATAGAACGCCACCTGCCAAACTTGCAAAGACTCCAGCGAGTGTCATTGCTCCTGTAACAAGTGCTTGTCCTTTATTCATATCATGCTTTTCAACAAGTTGACTGACATAATACACAGAGGCTGGAATGAAAACAGCATATGCTAACATTTGCATAACTTGAGCAACATAAATCATGAACATGTTCATAGCAAAATACGTAACAATATGTTTAACACTGAAGAAAATAGCAGAAATCAACATCATTTGACGACAACCTAATTTCTTTTGAAACTTTGTAAATAAAGCCATTGTAGGAAGTTCTAAAACTGCTGCCAAAAAAATAGCATTTCCCATATCAGCACTATTTCCACCAATATGATTAACCACTTGAATAAAGAAGTTATTAATCACTGAATGATCAAAAAATAATAAGACTGTAGCAACCAATAATAACATAAATGTTTTATATTTCTTCATAAATTGTCCCATAGACAATTGATCATGAACTTCTTCTTTTTCTTCATGAATAACTTCATCTTTATGTCCTGGTAGATAAAATGTATATACAAACAGTAATGCACAAAGAGATAATCCAACATAAAAGAATGGTAATAATTCAGGACTAAAAATAGCTACTATATTTCCTAAAATCAATGACATGACTGCATACGCAACAGAACCAATTCCTCTTGCTAATCCAAAATTAATATGGATTCCATTTTTCTCAAAAGCAAATGTCAATGAATTAATAAATGGCTGCATTGTTAACATTAATGTAAAAACCGTAATTGTTAAAACAACCATGACAATTGATGCTCCTGATAAAAAACTTAAAATAAGTGATAACCCAATAATAACAACCAAAATACAAGAAATAAGCATCCTTAATGATAAACGGCTTGTTTTGTCCATATATGATGCAACTGCTGGCTGTCCAAATACCGCTAATATATTGGAAATAGACAAAACAATACCAATTGTAGTATTATCAAATCCTTTATCCAATAAAAATACAGATGCATAACCAATCATGGCGCAACAAATCATCCAATAGAAGCCATGAATACATGCATAACGAATATCTAAAGATTTACTTTCCATTCTTTTCCCTCCCACAAAGTATCAATCATTTATATAAATGAAGATATATTTTTAAATGCTCTTTCATCAACATTTGACGAATGTTTACATAAACAGTATATCACTGTTTATGATTTTAAACATATAAAATTTCATAAATTGAAAAAGAAAGAGATCATATAATGACCTCTTAAAATCTATTTTCATTTTCAGCAATACACTTTTCAATACATTCTTGTACATAATGAGCAATCTCAGTGCTATTCATATCTTTATATTCATCATAGAAGATAGGTTTCAAATAATGTATTTGTGCATCTACTGGCGCAATTGTATTATTGTCAAAAACCTTATAACAATCAATTAAAGCAACTGGAACAATTGGTTTTTTAGCATCAATAACTGTTTTAAACGTTCCACCTTTAAACTCTAGCATCTGATTTTGTTGACGACATCTTGTCCCTTCAGGAAAAATAACATAATTTCGTCCTTCGCTCATTTCTTGCGTTGCCTTTTTTATAACTTTCATAGAAGCTCTTAAGTTTTCTCTATCCATAGCTTCAAACTGTAACATCTTTAAAACATTCCCTAAAACAAACACGCTCATTAATTCCTTTTTCACAATGGCTTTAAATGGCTTATCATGTGTTTCAAAAAGAATTAATGCATCAAACAACCCTTGATGATTAGGAGCAATTAAGTATCCTTGTTCAGCTGGTAAATTTTCTTGACCAAAACTATGAATTCTTACTCTTGATTTAGAGTTGATTTTACGAATCATTTTTTGTCCAAAATCAAAACGCTCTTCAAAAGTTGTCTCATCAATATGTTTATTATAAGAACGAATCTTTAATAACCATCCTGGAATACGATATAATAATCTTATAATTAAAAATAGTATTCTTTTCATTTGTGACCTCTTCGATAAACTTGAAGATTAAATGTTTCATAAGGAATCGTTTCCTGTAATTCAAAACCGTATTCATCAAAATCAGGGAAATAGGTTTCTCCAACATGTGCTCCAGGAATTCTTGAAATCAACAATTGATCTGCAAGGGGTAAAGATTGCTTATAAATAGATGCTCCTCCAGAGATAAATAAATCTTCATTCTTATCTTTATACTCTTGAATAACATCTGTTAAAGATGTTCTCACTTCTACTCGTTCATCATCAAATGGTTCAAAAGAAACAACAATTGTTTTTCTATTTGGAAGTGGTCTTCCAATAGCCATATATGTTGTATATCCCATTAAAATGGTTTTATTGATTGTTGTTGCTTTAAAATGCTTTAAATCCTCACTGTTATTCCAAGGCATACCATTAGATGATTCTTTTTTCCCAATTAATTGATTATCATCCATTGCTACAATAATACTAATCATTATACACTCACCTTCCCTACAAGTTTTCCATAACTCTGATAATTTTCAATCTTAATATCATCAATTGTAAAATCAAAAATTGATTTGACATCTTTATTTAATACCAACTGACATAATGAAAGTGGCTCTCTTGACATCTGTTCTTTAACAACATCAAAGTGATCTTTATAAATATGAGCATCACCAATCGTATGTATAAATTCCTTAGCTTCATAACCACAGACTTGTGCTAACATTGCAGTAAACAATGCATAAGAAGCAATATTAAATGGAACACCCAAAAATGTATCAGCACTTCTTTGATACAATTGACATGAAAGATATTTTTGATCATTTGATACATAGAACTGTAAGAAAGAATGACAAGGCGGTAAAGCCATCTCATCAACCTCTGCAGGATTCCATGCACAAATAATATGTCTTCTTGAATAAGGATTATTCTTTAATGAATCAACTAATTTTGAAACTTGATCAATTCCTTCATTATTAAAATTACGCCATTGTCTTCCATAAACTGGACCTAATTCACCATATTTGATAACAAACGGATCATCTGCTGATAATTCTTTTATCTTTTCTACAAATTCTTCTAATGTCTCACCATGAAAATCTTCTGATTTTTTAAATATTTCATATGGCCATTCATTCCAAATACGTACATTTCTATCTACCAAATACTTAATATTGGTATCCCCTTTAATAAACCATAATAATTCTTCAGCGATAGGTCTTAAAAACATTTTCTTTGTTGTTAAAAGAGGAAATCCTTCTCTTAAATCATATCTTGTCTGATATCCAAAAACACTTCGAGTTCCTGTTCCTGTACGATCATCTCTATCTTCACCATTTTCAAGTATATGTTTACACAATTCTAAATATTGTTTCATCATTTTCACCTCTAAAGGCTATTATATAGGATAATCTTACAAAAGTCATTATATTGAAAAGAAAAAAGAGTATTTCTACTCTTCATGATGACTACATTGAATTCTGTATCTTTCCATCATTTCCTTAAAAATCTCGCCATTTGTTGGTGGTGTATAAGTAATTGCATTAGCCCCAGCTTGAATGACTTCTTTAATTGTCTCGACGCTTGGACCTCCAGTTGCTATGATTGGAAAGTCTTTATCAATAGCTCTTAAGGCCTTAATAATTGCAACCGTATTTTTACCACCTGATACATTGATAATACTTGCTCCAGAATTCAGCATCCTTTCTTCCAACGCTTCGTCTAAAGAAACAATCGTTAAAACAATAGGAATATCGATAATCTGAGCCAACTCTTGTACAAACCTCGTCTTTGTTGGAGCATTCAAAACAACTGCTGAAGCACCATTTAATTCAGCATCCAACGCAATATTATTCACCCGTGGACCAGCAGTTGTCCCACCACCAACTCCAGCGAACACTGGCTTTTGAGCAACTTCAATAATTGATTTAGTAATTTGTAATGTTGGAGTGAAAGGATAAACCGCAATAACAGCATCTGCATTACAATTGGCAATAACTGCAACATCAGTTGAAAAGACTAATGATTTAATTCTTTTGCCATTAACATTAATTCCAGAAACATCATAAATGCATTCTGGCACTTTGACAATATGTCTTAGTTTTGATTGAATAACTGGCATTTGTTTTGCCACACACACCACCTCTTTCTTTGTTTGATATTATAATTCATTTTTATGAATGAATTGTTAAGAAATGATAAAGAGCACCTAATAAATTTGCATCATTGTGGTATTGACAAGTCAATACAACGGGTCTAATTTTTGCATGTTTAAAACGATGGAAAATAACATCTAATCTTTGATTCACTTCATCTAACAAATCATCTCTAACACTGATTCCTCCACCAATAATAATCTTTTGAGGATCATATGCATACTGTAAGTTATAAATGCCATTTGCCAAGACATAATAATACTTATCTACAGCTTTCTCATAATCACTATCTTCATGATAATGATCAAAAATGTCTCTACCATCAAGTGAAGCCACATCTACTCCTTTGGCTTTTGCAACTGCTCGAACAACTGCAACCGTTGACCCTACATCAGACCACGTTTTCATTTCTTTTGTTTCAAAATTGAAATCTGCAATCATATATCCAAATTCTCCACCATGTAAATGCTGTCCTTTATGAATACGTTTATTTTTAACAACTGCTCCACCAATACCTGTTCCACTAACAATAAAGCAGCAATCATTAACATCACTGGCAGCACCTTTCCAGACCTCAGCCAAAGCAGCACAATTGGCATCATTTTCCATTTCCACACGTACTTGTAAACGTTTTTCTAACTCTTCTTTTATATTTGGACCATGAATATAATCTAATGCACTTGATCCTCCAATAATACCTGTTTCACTATCAACTGCACCAGGCAAACTGAGAGCCAATCCTTTTACACCCTCATATTCATGAAATGTATCTTCTATGATTTGATAAAAAGCGTCTAATGTTTTTGGCGTCTTCTTTGAATCTGATTCCAAAATTTCTCCTTCTTCAGTTAATAAACCAATCTTTAATGCTGTACCACCTACATCTATTGCCAAATAATTCTCCATGTTTTTCACCTCACATTCATTATAAAGAAAAACTTCGCAGAAAAAAAGAGAATATGAACATTTTTTATTTCTCTTCTCTATGAATCCAATATCTTTGTTTTATTTGCCCATTTCATGTGACTTGATTTTCTAGAATTCCATCATTATTTATAATCGTTTTAGTAGAACCATTGTTGTCTTAATCACATTAACCAATACATCATGTAGATTCACAATTCAACACATTTTCTACAATCCTCTAATGAATTGTTTCTTTTTTGCCGTTATTCCGATTATTTTTTAACTATTTATCAAAAAAATCAGTAAACTGTAGGCTAGCAGTTCCATCCATACTATCTCCCGCCTCCATAAACTCCTGTTTATATGCAAGAAATTATTGTTGATAACTTTTTTTATTGTTACTCATTTGAGTCTCATAAAATTTTTTTCCTTTTCAATAAGATTACAAAATCCGACACAAAAAGTCCATAACTTTATGGTATGATATAAGCAGATGGTAAAGACCTCATATTTATCATCTACAATTCAATCCTTTTCCTCTATATCAAAGGAACATAGGTGCAAGAACCTCATCTTGCACCTATTTGTTTTCTTTGATTATTTTTATGATCTTTTCAACAACATCTTCCAACGAAGATGTATTTTGAATATGACAGTTACAGACATCAAGATATCTTTGATGTCTTTCTTTATATAACTGATAAAGTTTATCAGGTCCATCTTTTAGTAAAGGTCGTGCTGCTATTTCAACATCACTTAAAATCAACTCTACTGGACGATCAATATAAATAATAATCCCATTTCTTTGTAAAGCTTCTATATTCTTTGGATTCTTAATAACGCCACCACCAGTAGATATAATATAATTTTCTAATAATCCTACTTCTTGACAACAGATTGTTTCTCTTTCTCTAAAATAATCTTCAGAAATATCAAACATTTCAGGAATTGTCATATCATATTTATCAACCAAATATTCATCAATATCAATAAGAGGTCTTGAAAGTTCTTTTGAAAGAAGATTTGAGATTGTCGTTTTTCCACAACCCATCATTCCAATTAAAACAATATTTTCCATATATTCTCCTACTTTTTAGCATAGTTGCCAAGCACTCTTAAAGTAATTGTATGAGTTTTCATATCTTCCAATGCTAAAATAATATTTTGATTTTCTAAATTTCCTTCAAAATCCACATAGAAATAATATTCCCAAGGTGTTGCCTTTAAAGGTCTTGATTCAATTCTTAACATATTAATATGATGGTCATTAATCACTTTCATAACTTGATAAAGCGATCCCACTTCATGTTTTAAAGTAAAAACAATACTCACATGCGATACATCTTTTGATGTTTCTAAATGCTTTCCAAAGATAATAAAACGTGTTGAATTCGTTTTGAGATTCTGAATATTCTCTTGTAATATTTCTAAACCATAGAGTTGGGCAGCTTTGTCAGAAGCAATTGCAGCTTTGGTTGGATCTTTTTCATTAGCAACATATTGAGCAGCTAAAGATGTATTTGCATACTCTCTTTGTTTCATCCAAGCGTGCTCAGATAAAAACTGGCGACTTTGTAGTAATCCTTGAGGATGTGAATAGACTTCTCTTAAATCTTCAAGAGAACTTCCTGGTAAACCTAATAAATGTTGGGATATAGAAAGACTCTGTTCTCCAACAATAAAGAAACCATAATCTCTAATTGCATCATAATTATCATTAATTGCACCGGTTGATGAATTTTCTAATGGGACAACCCCATAATCAATTTCATCATTTTTAAGCGCTTCAAATACTTCATCAAAATGCTCATAGTTTTTTCTTTTTGTTTCACTACCAAAATAAGCATCAAGTGCACTTTCAGAAAAAGAGCCTGTCACTCCTGGATACCCAACAACAATATTTTCATAACGTGCAGGAATCAGTTGATAGATATTTTGAGGTGGAATAAATGAAGCTTGATAAGATTTTGAAATATTCATCATATCCTGAATAAATGTTTTTGCATAATCCTTTAAGTCATCATTATGAATACGCTTCGTATTTTTTTCAATCACTTGTAATTCTCGATGTGATTGAAAGATTTCCATATTATGTGCTAATTTATACGTAATCACATCTTTAGCAACATTCATTCTTTTTTCAAATAAAGCAATCATCTGCTGATCAATTTCATCAATTTCCTTGCGACATGTTTCTAAATCTTTCATATATCTTTCATCATATCCAAAATCCCTAATGCTGCCATTGATTCAACGACAACAACCGCTCTAGGAACAATACATGGATCATGCCTTCCTATAATTTCTAATTCTGTATTTTCTTTTGTTTTAATATTCACTGTTTGTTGAACTTGAGAAATTGATGGTGTTGGCTTTATCCCAACTCTAAAGATAATTGGCATCCCATTACTGATTCCGCCTGTAATACCTCCATTATGATTGGTTTTTGTTTTCACTTTCTCATCATCATAATAATAACAATCATTCGCTTCATGTCCATACAACTCTGTGATTTTTTCACCTAATCCAAAACTTACACTTTTTACTGCTGGTATACTAAATAGCAAAGGTGATAAATGTGACTCAATTGAATCAAAGAACGGATTACCAATTCCTGCAGGGACATTTAAAATAGCACATTCTATCATTCCCCCAACTGAATCACAATTTATTCTAGCCTCTTCTATCGTTGCCTGCATTTTTTCAAAAACATGAGAATTTAAGGTTGGATATTGTTGTTGTAACATATTCTCAATATCCTGTGAAGAAATATCAACACCAAAAGAATCATCATAAACATCTTTAATACTTTGAATATGTGCCCCAATCACAATTCCTTTTTGTTTTAATATTTGTTTTGCAACACTACCTGCAAAAACAATCGGTGCTGTTATTCTTCCTGAAAAATGTCCACCACCTCTGACATCATTAAATCCTTTATACTTAATATAAGCTGGATAATCACTATGTCCTGGACGCATACATTCTTGCAGTAAGGAATAATCTTTTGAATGCTGGTCACTATTATAAATCATTGCACATAGAGGTGCTCCTGTTGTGACGTCCCCCATGAGTCCACTCATAATTTGGACTTCATCTTTTTCTTTTCTTGGTGTAGACATGATATTTAGACCTGGTGCACGACGTTTCATCTGACGTCGAATATCAACCATATCTAATTGAATACCCGCAGGTAAATTTCCTATCACAATTCCTATAGCCTGCCCATGGCTTTCACCAAAAATAGATAATTCTATATTAGTCCCCCATGAAGAACTCATCATACACACCTCCTAACATTTCAAAATGTTCCCAAAAACTAGGATAAGATTTTTCAACACAATCTTTATTATCAATAACAACTTGATGATGACAAACTGTTGAAGCTATCGCTTCCATCATTGCCATACGATGGTCATTATATGAAGAAACTTTCCCACCTTGAAGTGTTTTCACACCTTCAATAATCATCGCATTTTCTTCTTCCTTTGCTATACCACCTAACTGATTAATAACTTCTACAGTTGCTGATAAACGGTCACATTCTTTAATGCGTAAACGTCCAATATTTTCAATATGTGTCACACCTTCACTCAGTGCACATGCTAAGGCAATAACAGGAATAATGTCAGGACATTGTGAACCATCAATTGTTGTTGCAGTCAAAATACCAGGATATATTTGATATCCATCATTTTTAGCTATTAATTGGCATCCCATTCTTTCTAAGATATCAATAGCCTCTTTATCTCCCTGATGTGTTGATAAATTCAACCCTTCTAATACAACATCATTACCTAAAGCTCCCGCCACAAGATAAAATGCTGCCTGAGAAAAATCAGCTTCTACATAATAATCACATGGTTGATATATTTGTCCTCCATGAATGATAAATTCTTGATAATTTTTATTTTCAATATGCACTCCATATTGTTCTAACATCTGCAATGTTAAATCAATATAACCTTTAGATTCTAAAGGTGATGTTATCATTATTTTTGAATTACCATCCAACAATGGTAAGGCAAATAACAAACCACTAATAAATTGAGAAGACACATCACCTGGAATTTCAAATTCACCTGCTTTTAATCGTCCTTTAATATATAAATCCAAGACATCCTCTTGATATAAATAACCAATATTTTGTTGATCAAATATTTTATAGTATACATCTAATGGTCGTTTGCCTAAACGTCCTTGCCCTGTAAAATGAACATTGGCTTCACAAACAATGGAAATAGGAACCATAAACCTTAATGTCGATCCTGATTCATGACAATCAATATCACACATATTTCTCATAAAAGTCGTTGTTCCATCAATTTCTAAATAATCATCATATTGAAAAATCATTGTTCCTAATGCCTTCATAGCTGAAATTGTTGCTTCAATATCCTTTGAATATTCAATATGACGAATAATGCTTTTTCCTCTCGCAAGTGATGCACAGATAATGGCACGATGAGCCATGCTTTTAGAAGGAGGGACATTCACTTTTCCTTTTAATTTTTTTGGTGTTATTGTCATTGCCATTTTAAACCTCCTCAACTTCATCAATAAATGTCAAATCACTTGGATAAATATATGATTGTCCTATAGCATGTAATAAAACATAAGATAATTTTTTATAAATATTCTTTTTATCTACTGCCATAGCTTGTTTTAAATCAGATGTTTTCAAATGCGAAACAGTTGGTAATTGATAAATCTTTAAAACATCACAGATTTGATCAGCAGTTCCTACTTTTGTCAGACCTTTTGCTTCAGCAATGCGTGTTAATTGTACCATTCCAATACTAATTGCCTCACCATGAGAATACTTTTCATAATGGTAGTATTGTTCAATAGCATGTCCTAAAGTATGACCAAAATTTAATGCTAATCGATCGTTAAAATCAAATAAATCTTTTTCCACAACATCTCTTTTTAAATCAACACAACGATAGATAATCTCATCAATATCCTGATACAATTCATCAAATGATGTATAACAAGCGAGTTGCTGAAATAAGTCTGCATCAAAGATACATCCATATTTAATCACTTCACCCATTCCATCACTAATAAATCTTTTCTCTAATGTTTTTAATGTCAATGGATCAATTAAAACAAGACTTGGATGTTTAAAAGCTCCAACTAAATTTTTACCTGCTGGCAAATCAACTGCAACTTTTCCCCCAACACTTGAATCAACTTGTGCTAATAGTGAAGTTGGGATTTGAACAAACTTCACTCCACGCAAGAATGTACTTGCGACAAAGCCTGCCAAATCTCCAATAACACCGCCACCTAAGGCAATAATTAAATCAGTACGTGTCAATTGAAATGAAAGCAATTCATTATAAAGTTCAGGCAAAATATCAAATCTTTTTGACTGTTCTCCATGAGGAACAACAATGTGCCCAACTTCATATTCTTTTTTTAACTGTGTTTCTATCTTTTCGCCATAATATGAAAACACTTGATTATCAGAAATAATCATAATCTTATTTCCTTGAAATATAGGTTTGATATAACCCAAAACCTCATCTAACAATCCTTGTTGTATATAAATAGGATAACTGTCTTTACCTAAATTCACTTTCATTTCCATAGTCTCACTCCTAAACTTCTTTACCTACTATTTTACCAATTTCTTTGATTTGTTCAATCAATTGTGTATACTTTTCTGGTTTTAATGATTGTGGTCCATCACACAAGGCTGTCTCTGGACTATTATGCACTTCTATCATTAATCCATCACATCCTGCTGCCACTGCTGCTTTTGCCATAGGTTCCACTAGCCACCATTTTCCTCCTGCATGTGATGGATCTATGATGATTGGTAAATGTGTTAACTTCTTAATCACTGGTATCGCTTGTAAATCCAATGTGTTTCTTGTATATGTCTCAAATGTTCTCACTCCTCTTTCACATAGGATGACATTTGGATTCCCACTTGCCATGATATATTCTGCACTCATGACCCATTCTTCAAATGTTGCACTTAACCCTCTTTTTAACAAGATTGGTTTTGTACATCTTCTTCCAACTTCTTTTAACAGGTCAAAGTTCTGCATGTTTCTTGCTCCTATTTGAACAAGATCTACTTTTGCATTGAATTCATCTATATACTCTGCACTCATTAATTCTGAAACAATCGGTAATCCTGTCACTTCTTTTGCTGCAACAAGGATATCCAAGCCTTCTGTTCCCATTCCCTGGAATGCATATGGTGATGTTCTTGGCTTGAATGCACCACCTCTTAGCATATTGGCTCCTGCTGCTTTTGCTGCCTTAGCAATCTCAATGACTTGTTCTTTTGATTCAACTGAACAAGGTCCAGCAATTAATGCCAAGTGGTCTCCTCCCACTTTGACACCACTCACATCAATAATAGAGTCATCTGGATGGAATGCTCGATTCGCTAACTTATAAGGTTCACTCACATGCATAACTCTTTCTACAACTGATGAAACTTCGATTTGTTTAGGATCCACTTTTGTTGTATCTCCAATAACACCACAAATTGTTACATCCTCCCCCACGACAATATGTGTTGTTAATCCTTTTGCTTCAACAACAGAAGCAACCTTTCTAACATCCTCTTCACTTGTTTTTGGTTTGAATACAATAATCATTTTCTTTTTCTCCTTTTCTTTTTATCCCCTACTGTATAAATAAAAAATCCCTCATCCATAAGGACGAGAGATACATCTTTCGTGTTACCACCTTAGTTTGCTTATCTATTACTAAATAAACCTTATCAAGTACGCCTAACCTTTAGGTTCATACTCTCATGCTATAACGGGCATTCCCGGACTAAGCCTACTTTGTTCAGCCGTCTACTCCAAGATGAATTCAATTACATTCCCTCACTCTTTTTCACCAACCAAGAGTTCTCTACGCAAGTTCAATAATCTACTCTTTCTTTTCACTGTATTTATATCAGTAGTTTTGTTGTTAGTATTTTATGCGATATCTCCTCATTTGTCAATGGCTTTTACCTAAAATATAAATATTTTATATATTTTTCCATATATTCGAAAAATGAATTATGATTTTCCATGATTTCAATCATAACATTGATAATAAATATGAGAAAGTATAGTTTTCTTAAATAATGGATTTTGTTTAAAGACTTCCATTTTCATTTGATAACAAACAAGTTCAAATAATCTATCATAACTTATTGATGGATAATCATTAATCATCCTTTGAACACATTCATCAATGGATTCAATCAGATGAATAGCATCTCTGATTTTTTCTTTTCCCATTTCCTGTTGATAAACAACATCCCATGCCGGACAATAATAATCTATAGATTGAATATTTAATAACGTATTTAAAGTTTTTAGGGTTTGATAAACATGAGTATAAATAGGAATATCTCCAACAACAGGAATAGCATCACCAGTAAATAAAATTTGATAATTGAATAAAAAAGAAAGGGACCCATGAGAATGACCAGGTGTCAATATAATCTTCATTGATAAATAGTCTTCCAACATTATTTCTGTTTCTCTTTCAATAGCCATATCAACATGAACTGAATTTTGTAAAAGATGATAAAAACGAGGAATTGGTCTATCTGCAAACTGTTTATCAACATTTTCAAACCACTCTTTTTCAAGATAACTTGCATATATAGGACAACCACTTCTCTTTTGTAATGCATAGGCACTTCCCATATGATCAGGATGAGCATGTGTCAAAAAGATACCATGAATATCTTCTATCTGATAACCCAATTGATGAAGATAATCTTCAATGAGCTTTTCTGAACCATGAATACCTGTATCTATTAAGTAACAATATTTTCCAGTTAAAATATAAACATAAACATATCTCTCTATTTCAGGTGTTACATAAAAATAAATCTTCAGCTGATAAACCCCATTACATATCTTCATCTTCCATCCCTCCAATAATCAGAGCATGACTTTCTACACTTTGTTCACGCTTAGAACTGATTTCTAAATATTCACTAGAATGGAAACATTTCTCTAGTGTTTCCTTGTTAGGAAAACGAATGAGAATCATTCTATCTGGTTTCCATGCACAACTTAATGAAATCAAATTCTCACTTCGTATCAGATATTTACCACCATAACTTTCAACAATAGGTTTAACATCATGTATATACTCATCATATAATACTCTTTTTTGTTGATCTGAACAAAAAACTTGAACCAAAAAATAACAACTCATTTTTCTCCTCCTTATACGCAAGTAAACACTTGCATTCTTATCAAAAAAGAAATGACACAAAAGTGTCATACCTTTTGAATTCCTTTAACAAAAACCTTAATACTATTTTGAATATATTCATCTGAACTCAGAGTTGTGAGACGCTCTCCAAAAGATCCTTTAAAAAATACAAATCCAAAATTTATAGATAGAAAACTAATCGCTAATGATTCAATGTCTTGTTGAATCACTTTATCTAATTTCTGCATTTCTTCAAAATATTGCATAAGAATATCTTTAAAAACCTGTGGTACCTTCATAATCCCTTCAACAGTATCTTGATATAATTCTGGACTTCTGAGTCCAATAGAAACTTTTACAAATTGAGGGGTAACTTTTTGCATATAAACTGATGAGAAATGCAGAAGATCCCTATAAAGATCCCCTGTTATTGGATAGAAATCATCTGATGAAAGATGAGGATGCCAATTTTCTTGCATAGCACTTAAAACAATCTCTTTTTTACTTCCAAACTTTCTAAATAATGTACTCTCATTAACATGTGCATATTCAGCAATTTCTTTTGTTGTCATTGAAGCATATCCTTTTTCCATCACAAGATGCATTGTTGCATCAATAATCTTTTGCCTCGTTTTATCCATACGCCCTCCTTTGCAAGTATTCACTTGCATATATTATGATACATTTGTGAGAATATGTCAAGATATAGAAAAGGTGCTGATCTATGAAATCAACACCTTTATTCCTATTTATAAGATTTTTGCAAGATATTTAAAACATCATTATCACTTACTTCAATAGGATCAGAGTCAAAGAGTCCTCCCATTGTTTCTCTTGCACTTTGTACAAATCGAGGTAAATCATCATAAGTCATACCATAGTCACTCATCTTGATACCGTCAACACCACAATGTGCCTGTAAATTAACAAGGGCATATACAAAATCTTGTGGTTTTTTTGCATCTTTATTTCCCAATGCTTTAGCCATATCAATTATACGTTGGTCACAGGCATGTTTCTCTATAAGCATTGTATAATATTCTTTACTAATGCTAATAAGAGCAGCACCATGTTCAAAGTTTGGAACATAGCCACTCATAGCATGAGCAATACTATGTTCAGAAATACATCCAGAAATAGATTCTACCATTCCTGCCAAGGTATTTGCTAAAGCAACATCTTCTCTTGCCTTTATGTTCTTCCCATCTTTAACAACAATTTCTAAACTTTTGCCAATCAATTCAATGGATTTAAGTGCATACATATCACTGATGGGATTATGAGCTTTATTAAGATATCCTTCACAACTATGAAACAGTGCATCAAAACCTTGATAAGCAGTTAATAGTGATGGCACAGTTAACATAAGTTCAGGGTCAACAATAGAAAGAAATGGGAATGTTTTATCATAACCTGAACCAATCTTTTCACCTGTCTCTTCTTTTGTTGTGACAGTCCATGGATCTGCCTCAGTACCTGTTCCTGCAGTTGTTGTAATAGCAACAATTGGCAGTGGGTCATGAACAACTTCTTTCCCTAGACCAGTTCCACCATGGACATAATCCCAATAGTCTCCATCATTTGTTGCCATAATAGCAATTGCTTTGGCTGCATCTATAGCACTTCCACCTCCTAATCCAATAATAAAATTGACATGCTCATCTTTAGCAAGTCGTCCACCTTCATTAACATGACTCTTGATTGGATTTGGCAGAATTTTATCAAAAAGAAGATATTCAATATTTTGTTTTTCTAACTGTTCAATGACTCGATCAAGATAACCATATTTTTTAACTGATTGTCCATGAGTTGTGACAATCATTGCCTTCTTGCCAGGTAATTCTTGGTCTCCTAACTGTTGAAGTGAGCCAGTCCCAAATAATATACGGGTTGGAATATAATATTTAAAATTCATCATGTAACCTCCTTTTTATATTTTTATCATTATATACTTTTGCCTTCTTTTTGACAATCAATATAATGTTAATTTTTGCTATAACTTTCCCTCCAAATATATATTCAACTTAATATTTTATTTAATCTTTTTTACTCATCATAAAATCCTCCCTATGGTATTTCATTCTACCATTGGAAGGATAATTTATACAAAATATTTTATAATCTCTTTTTTCTAAACTTCTTTACCTACTATTTTACCAATTTCTTTGATTTGTTCAATCAATTGTGTATACTTTTCTGGTTTTAATGATTGTGGTCCATCACACAAGGCTGTCTCTGGACTATTATGCACTTCTATCATTAATCCATCACATCCTGCTGCCACTGCTGCTTTTGCCATAGGTTCCACTAGCCACCATTTTCCTCCTGCATGTGATGGATCTATGATGATTGGTAAATGTGTTAACTTCTTAATCACTGGTATCGCTTGTAAATCCAATGTGTTTCTTGTATATGTCTCAAATGTTCTCACTCCTCTTTCACATAGGATGACATTTGGATTCCCACTTGCCATGATATATTCTGCACTCATGACCCATTCTTCAAATGTTGCACTTAACCCTCTTTTTAACAAGATTGGTTTTGTACATCTTCTTCCAACTTCTTTTAACAGGTCAAAGTTCTGCATGTTTCTTGCTCCTATTTGAACAAGATCTACTTTTGCATTGAATTCATCTATATACTCTGCACTCATTAATTCTGAAACAATCGGTAATCCTGTCACTTCTTTTGCTGCAACAAGGATATCCAAGCCTTCTGTTCCCATTCCCTGGAATGCATATGGTGATGTTCTTGGCTTGAATGCACCACCTCTTAGCATATTGGCTCCTGCTGCTTTTGCTGCCTTAGCAATCTCAATGACTTGTTCTTTTGATTCAACTGAACAAGGTCCAGCAATTAATGCCAAGTGGTCTCCTCCCACTTTGACACCACTCACATCAATAATAGAGTCATCTGGATGGAATGCTCGATTCGCTAACTTATAAGGTTCACTCACATGCATAACTCTTTCTACAGCTTCATCAACTTCAATTTGTTTTGAATCAACTTTTGTAACATCTCCAACAAGACCTACAATTGTTGTTTCTTCCCCTTGTGAAACATGGGCAGTTAACCCAAATTTCTCTACCTTATTCACAACTCTCTTTAAATCTTCATCACTTACTTTTTGTTTCAATACAATAATCATTTTCTTTCCTCCTCTTATATACAAAAAATCTCTCATCCACATAAGGACGAGAGAGATCATCGCGTTACCACCTTAATTTGTTACTATCTCACAATAGCAACCTCTTCGAGTACCAACATACTCTAACACGATAACGGGTGTATCCGAACCAGCCTACTTTATTCAACCGTCTACTCCAAGATGTATTCAATATTAACGCAATATTCTTTTTCACCAACCAAGAATTCTCTACAATTGTTTATAACATTTACTCTTTCTTTTCTTTGTATTTAATCATATTTTATAGAATTATATGCATAAAGTCAAGAAAATAGACCTTCAAATTTGAAGGTCTATTCATCTTTAACTTTAATAATCTCATTGTTCATTACAGATTGAAGATATTGTTTAGCCTGATCAATTGATGTCTGATCTGGAATAGTTATAAACATTCCTAACGGATTCACCTTAGTCACGTCACCAACAGTTGCTAAAGTTTTTGTTCTTTGAGATCCATCACCATCTAAATGATAAGATTGAACATCCCAAGAAGCCATATCATCAATTTGCATATTGATTAATGATTTTACTTCTTTTGCTTCCATATTTGTTTCAAAACTGTCAGATAAAGATTCAAAAACACCATCCATCTTTGTGATAATACTTGCTGAAGTACATTTCTTCAAAATGGCTTTTAACATGAGCATTTGATTTTTTCCACGAATGGTATCACCTTCAACAAATGCTTTTCTTTCTCTGACAAAAGACAGAGCTTGTTTGGCATTAAAATGATTCTCACCAGGTTTAATTGTATATTTACCTTTCTTTGTGACAAAAACACCATCATCTCTACCAATGACTTGATACTTAGGAACTTTGACATCAATTCCACCCAATGCATCAACAACATTCATAAATGATGTAAAGTTAAATTTAGCATAATAGTTAAACTTAATTCCCATAAAATTTTCTATTGTTTGAATTGTACATTGCATACCACCTTTGGCACTATGTGTTAACTTATCTTTACCACTCACACCATCCATACCAATAATATCAACAAAATAATCTCTAGGAATACTCGTTAATAAAACTTGCTTCGTTGTGGGATTGATAGTTGCAATCATATTCACATCTGATAAAGCAAATGTTCCAATTGGTCCTTCTTTATCAGTTCCACTAATAAGGATATGGAAAGGTTCTTTTGTCACTTTAGCACTGTTTGCAGATACACTAGGAATCTTTAATTCTATTTTTTTCACAGTTCTTATTTTTTCATTAAAACCTTTCTCTATATCATCTAAGGATTCTAAGTCTACTGCTTTAATAATAATTGCTTCAACACTTTTTTGATTTAATGAATTGATTAATTGCTCATACGAAGAAGCAGCAGTCACATCAATATCACCAATCTCATCTTCAATAGCTGCTTCTGTCTTATTAATATTCACAGCATCTATAGTATTAGCACCAAATGGTTTACCTTTTAAATCATTTAATGATTGATATGGGGAATCTTTAAGAACAGCAACATGCATTTCAATTGTCTGATCTCCTCCACCAGTAATAGCAGCTAAGAAATCAGAACCCTTCATTGCATACAAAGAACCAACAACTAATAAAACTGCTAAAATAACATTTACAAACTTTAATAAAGTCACTTTTATAGAATGTTGATTATGTTTATCTTTTTCACCACGATAAAGTAAAAAAGCGCCCAAAAAAATCATAACCACTAATGGTATATAGTATTTTAATGGTAGAACCTGTAATTCAAACATTACAAAACTAAAAAAGATAGCTGCGATTATTGTTAAGATAAATAGCAATCTTCTTGATATTATTTTTTTCATAACTAACCTCTTTTCTACACATTCGACAACACTATTATTATACACACTCATCTTATAAATACAAATATATTTTCAAGAAGACAAAGATTTTTGTATATTTAGTATTCATCAAACATGAGTATTATAAACTAAAGTTATGAATTTTGTGTGAAAAAATAGACATCCCTAAGAATGTCTATTTTGGTAAGAATACTAGGAAAACAACAAAACAAAGAACCAATATCCAAACAATTGGTTTGACTTCTTTTGCTTTACCTACACCAATCATTGCTAAAGCATATGTAATAAATCCAATAGCAATTCCATCAGAAATAGAATATGCCAAAATCATGAAAATAACTGTCATAAATCCACTGGCTGCAAAAACAAAGTTATCCCAGTCAATTCCTTTGAGTTGTTGTGCCATTAATATCCCTACAACTACCAATGCTGGTGCAGTCACTGCATTTGTAACGCAAGAGAGTAATGGTGAGAAAAACACTGATAAAAGAAACAGAATTCCAGTTGTGATAGCAGTTAAACCCGTTCTTCCTCCTACTTCAACACCAGAAGTAGATTCTACAAATGATGTCACAGTAGAAGTTCCCATTGTTGCTCCAAAAACTGTTCCAATTGAATCTGCTAACAATGCCTTATCAACATTTTCCAACTCACCATTTTCATCAATTAAATTAGCACGATTTGTAACTGCAACTAACGTTCCAGCTGTATCAAAGAAATCTACAAATAATAGTGAGAAAATCGCAACAATGCAACTTGGATGTGATAGTAATTCTTCCATTCCAGAAGCAAATGCTCCAATTAAACTAAAATCAAAGTCAACAGATACAACACCTGTTGGCAATTGTGGCATCCCCTTGATACCACACAACCCAGCCACAATACCAGCAACTGCAGTGATTAATAAACCATAGAAAACAGCAGCAGGAACTTTTTTAGCTAATAAAATAATTGTAACTAAGATACCAAAAACTGCTAATATAACCGCTGGATCTTTTAAATTTCCCAATGCAACAGCTGTTGCTTCACTTGGTATGATAATACCTGCATTCTTTAATCCAATAAATGCAATAAAGAAACCAATACCTGCACCAATTGCTAATTTTAACTGAGCAGGAATGGCATTAATAATCATCTTTCTTAGTCCAGTAATAGAAATAACTAAGAAAATAATACCTGATACAAAGACACAAGCCAATGCACCTTGATAGCTTAATCCCATACCAAAACAAATTGTGTATGTGAATAAAGCATTTACTCCCATTCCAGCAGATAATGCAACTGGATAGTTAGCAAGTAATCCCATAATGATTGTAGCAACAGCACTACTAATAGCAGTTGCTAAAAATACACCCTGTATACTCATACCTGTCTCACCTAACATTTGTGGGTTTACAGCTAGGATATACGCCATTGCTAAGAAAGTCGTTACACCCGCCAAAACTTCAGTTTTAACAGTTGTTCCTTTTTCTTTTAATTTAAAGATTTTTTCTAACATTTCAACCTTCCTCTCCTTATTCAAAAAACATTAAAATTGTACCCTTTTTTCACTTTTTTGACAAGAAAAATAGCAACATAACTCATATTTATTGATAATTATTATCATTCTTTTCCATAATTTTACTTAATATTCAATTCATTGACCTACCCTTTATTTATGTTTCATATTTATTGACCAACTTATAATATATCTAAAATCAGAAAAATTCCAGATAAGTCTGGAATTATTCATCATATTTTTTATATTCAACTTCTTTCTTATCAAAGTCAATAAAGATTTGATAAGCCTTATTTTTCTCATCTGTATCCCAAATTTCAACAAAAGATGGTTTCACTTCAACCAAAATTTCAGTATCTTCATGACTATAAGCATTATAACTTCCCCATAAATACTTTTGATAAAGTTTCTCAAATTTACGTTCAGGTTCTTCAGTTACTAAACCTTTTATAGTCGCAACACCCTCAACTTGAATACCACTAAAACATAAAGCAACACGTGGATTTTCATACAACTGTTTTGTTTTTCTAAAATTCTTATCAGTTTTAAAATAAATCGCATCGTCATAAATTAAACAACTTACATTTCTGACCATCACATGATTATCAACGCTTGATGCTAATGCCATAATTTTTGATGGTGCCAATTTTTCAAATAAAAATTCTACAGCTTCTTTAAATTCCATATCTCTTTTCCTCCTATATTAAGCCTTGAATAGCTAATACAACACAAATGATTGAAATTGTAATAAACAAACCAATAATAATGAGTCCTGAACTTTTTGCATGTTGTCCCTGTCCTTCCACCAAATGTGTCTTTCTAAGAATTGTTACAACACTCTTATATAGTAATAAAGTGATTCCAGCATTCAAACTGGCTTTTAGTATATTAAACAAAACAATTCCTGGTAACCACATAGAAACGACTGCCTCTCGTGGCATATTATAATAAATGGGTGTAATAATATAATTCCATATTGTCATACAAACTGTCATAACCACAATTCCACTCACTAGACCTATAATAGCACCTTTTTTACTTCGATTCTTCTTATAAATTGTTGATGCGACGCAGGCAAACGCACAAGTGGAAATAATATTCATCATGACATCAATAATTGTGCCTCCTTTAAAAACAATTTCAAGAACAGCACAAATAGAACTCATGAGAAATGCCGCAAAAGGTCCATAAATAAAACCACCAATAACAATCACTATATCCTTTGGATCATAGGTAAGCCAAGGTACTGCTGGAACAAGTGGGAAAAAAGCTAATAAACTCAAAATCATTGCTAAAGCTGATAAAATTCCCAATGTTGTCATTTCTTTTACATTCATGTTTTTCATAATCTGTCTCCTTCTTTCTCTAAAAAAAATAACCTATACAAAAAATGTCTAGGCGTGCACAGAAAATGTCTTTTCTCATCCGGACTTTACCGTCGGTTCTGGAATCACACCAGATCAACCACTTATTGTGGGTCATGGACTTTTACCATCGGTAGGGAATTACACCCTGCCACAAAGACTCTATTCAATTTTGAAAGATGGGTCAATGATTCACATCATCTGCATATATAATCATATACCTTTTTTCTTTATTTGTAAATTGATATAATAGAAGAAATAAAAAAAGAAGGGAGTAAATTCTGTTATGAAACAATATCATAATATACAACCAGTTTATAACAAAGATTCTTATCTTTTAATTTTAGGTTCTTTTCCATCAGTCAAGTCACGTGAGGGGCAATTCTTTTATCATCATCCTCAAAATCGTTTTTGGAAAATATTTGAACAGTTATTCGATCTAAAACTTCAAACAATTGAGGATAAGAAAGCATTTTTATTAAAACACCATATTGCTGTATGGGATGTTATTGCGAGTTGTGATATTGTTGGTTCAAGTGATAGTTCTATTGAAAATGTTCTGGTTAACGATATCAATTCTTTAATCGAAGAAACTTCTATTGAAACGATATATACGAATGGTAAAAAAGCACATCAGTTATACCAAAAATATATTTTTCCAGTCACACAAAAGGAAGATATTTGTTTACCATCAACATCTCCAGCCAATGCCACTTATTCGCTTGAAAAATTAATCGAATCATGGAGACTATTGTTGAACCATGATTTATCTTAAGTTCATAAAAGGATGTTAGTATGCCTAGGGAGGTTATATCATGAATTCAAAATTGAAAGAAAAGAAACCTTATTATTTGATTATTTCTAGAAAGATAATCTTTTGGTTAGTTGTCTTGATGCTAGGAATTGCAATATTTTTATTATTTACACGTCAGGATGCCAATAAAGGTCGTTTAATTTTTACAATGGTTCAGTTATTGGGAATGTTATTGGTTTTAAGAATACCTCAATTTATTAAAGATAAATATCATTTTCAAATACCAAATCTTCTTGACTTTATCTTAATTTCTTTTGCTTTTAGTGGTTTTATTTTAGGTGATGTTTTTAACTTCTATGGAAAAATACCTTACTGGGATTCTATCCTTCATGCCTTTTCAGGAGTAGTTATTGCATATGTTGGATTTATTGT
The DNA here is from genome assembly GCF_984815275.1 of Coprobacillus sp. NCBI lineage: Bacteria > Bacillati > Bacillota > Erysipelotrichia > Erysipelotrichales > Coprobacillaceae > Coprobacillus > Coprobacillus sp. Next base: position 8,068 of record NZ_CFJNYH010000027.1, on the reverse strand, counting down.
TATTGAATATCTAGATAAAGAATATACAATACCGCTCTCTATATCTCCTTTATTTATGAGTTTAACTGTTGTTAGTGTTGCACTAGCAATTGGAGCTGTTTGGGAAATTGGAGAATATACTGTTGATGACATTTTTCATACAAATAACCAACAATATATGAAATCTACACGATCAACACTTTATGATAAAGATGATGTTCCTCTCGTTGGGCATGAGGCTCTTGCTGACACAATGAAAGATTTAATGCTAGATTTGGGTGGTGCAGTTGTAGTTGCAACAATTGAATATAAAAAAATTGAAAGAAAACAGAAGAAAGCAAAAGAAAAAGGCACAGTTTAAATAACTGTGTCTTCATCATTTCTAGGCATTGGTCTTGGCGGTCTTGGCCCTGGTCCCGGTGGGAATGGTGGCCTTGGTCCTGGTCCCGGTGGAAACGGTGGCCTTGGTCCTGGTCCCGGTGGAAACGGTGGCCTTGGTCCTGGTCCTGGTGGGAATGGTGGCCTTGGTCCTGGTCCCGGTGGAAACGGTGGCCTTGGCGGAAATGGTGGAAATAACCACCACCAAAACCAATATGGCACAACGAACCCTTGTCTTGTCATATTAGGGTCATAATCATAATACTCATCTTCACGGTATGGTTCCATGATGTTCACCTCAAAATAACATATGCAAATAAAAAGAGACTGTCTAGGCAGTCTCAATAATTTCTAGAATATCTTCCAGATTCTTTTTTCCAAAAACAACTCTCTGTCCATCAATAACCATACATGGCACACTCATAATATTATATTGTTCTTTATAGTGAGGATGATGGGCTAAATCGTAAATATCTGTTTGAACTTGATGATTCTCTAAAGCTATTCGCTGTGAGGCTTGTACAACGTCAGGACACATTGTACAAGAAAGAGAAATAAAGACTTGAAAATGATGTGATTGAAGATCATGTATTTTTTTAAGAATATCATTTTCCAAAACTTGCCCTTCACTTCCAGCATTATATACAGCTAAAACAAAAGAATTGAATTCATGGCCACCTGGAACACAATGATAGTTGACCCCAAGTGGATTTTTTTGATGATTATAAAGCATAATATGTGGAGATTCATCAGCATTATCATTCCACTCACCATGAATACGTTCATGAAGAGAAGAGAATTCTTCTATAAAGCTTTTTAACTCTTGAGAGAATGAATCAGATGATCCAACACCAACAAGATAAATATCTTTTGTTAATTTATTAAATATTGGCTGTAATTGTGTACGGATATCTTCATTAATAAAGTGCTGATTATGAGTTTCAATATGTTCTATTTTTTCTTGTTTTTGAACCTCTTTTGTAACAATATGATGCTGCGATTTGACTTGAGGGATATATTTTTCTAATGATGTTGCAGCAATCGCACCATCACTCACAGCAGTTACAACTTGTCTTAATTCTTTTTCGCAGATATCACCAGCACCATAAACACCATCAAGATTTGTCTTTTGATATTTATCAGTTATCAAATATCCACCATCATTTAATGCTAATTGATTTTTAAATAAGTCGTTTGCAGGAACATATCCAGCAAAAACGAAGATTCCAAAACGTTGATTATTTTTTGCATCATAACGCCAAGTTGTCTGCTCTTTATTATCTCTAAAAACAGCATATTCCAAAACACCTTGACCACCTGCTTCAATAATCTCAGTTTCAAAGATAATTTTAATTTTTGGATGTGATCTAACTTCATCTGCAATCGTCTTTGCACATGTAAAATCTTCTTCACGGACAATCATTGTCACTTCTGTTGCATATTGTGTTAAGAAAATAGCCTCTTCACATGCAGCAAAGCCACCACCTATCACAAATAACTCACAACCTTCAAAGAATTCACCATCACATGTTGCACAATAGGCAATACCTCGTCCTTGAAATTCTTTTTCACCTTTGAATCCAAGTTTTCTTGGATTTGCCCCTGTTGCCAAAACAACTCCAATTGCCTGAAAGTTACCCTGGTCAGTCATAATTGTTTTGATATTTCCATCCATATTCAAACTTTTGACATGCGCAATTTTAAACTCAGCTCCAAATTTCTGCGCTTGTTTACGCATTGTTTCTGTCAAGGAACTTCCTGATGCTTCTAAAACTCCTGGATAATTGACCACTTCAGATGTGATTGTAATCTGACCACCAATTTTTTCTTGTTCTATAACAAGAACACTATATTTTGCTCTTGCAAGATAAATTGCTGAAGAAAGTCCCGCAGGACCCCCTCCAACAATAATAGCATCATAAACTTGATTCATTAAAGAACTCCAACTAAATCTAATGATGGTTTCAATGTTTCTTCTCCAGGTTTCCATTTTGCTGGACAAACTTCATCTCCATGCTCATGAACAAACTGTGAAGCTTGAACACGTCTTAATAACTCATCTGCATTACGTCCAACATTTCCTGCAATCACTTCATAAGCAACAATTTTACCTTCAGGATTAACAATAAATGTTCCTCTTTCAGCCAATCCATCAGCTTCAATATACACTTCAAAATCTTTTGCTAAAGTTGCAGTTGGATCTGCTAACATAGTATATTGAATTTTTTGAATTGTTTTTGATGTATCATGCCAAGCTTTGTGTACAAAGTGAGTATCACATGATACTGAATAAATTTCACAGTCAATGTTTTTGAACTCTTCATATTTGTTTGCTAAATCCTCTAATTCAGTAGGACATACAAATGTAAAGTCTGCAGGATAAAAGAAGAATACACTCCATTTTCCTAAAACATCTTCTTTACTTACTTCTTTAAATTCACCATTTACAAATGATTGAACTTTAAACTCATTGATTTCTTTTCCGATTAATGACATATAATTTCTACCTCCGTTTATATTTTTTACATATTCAGCATTTTTATTCATAATAAATAAAACGCACAGTTAGCATTAACTAACTGTGCATATATTATCATGCATTTTATTTAAAATCAAATCATATGCTTTTCTTTTATTTACTTCTTTTCTAAAGTAAATCCTTTCCCACCAACTTCATCAACATGAGATACAATCATAAAAGCTAAAGGATCAATTTGATTCACCTTTTCTTTGATATCTGGTAATTTTCGATATGGTAATATTGATAAAACAAGTTTAGAATTTTCTTCAGTATAACCTTTTTCACTCGCTAATAAAGTCACACCAGCATCATGATCATGTAAAATCATATCTTTAATATCTTCATAATAATCACTTATAACAACAAGTTGCATTAAACTTGTTCCAGCAGTTAATGTTTTATTTAACATAATGGTTGTCATCATAACTGTCACAATACCATAAATAACATGTGTTGTATCATTGAATGAGAATTGAAATAACAAAATTGTTAAGTCTGTGATATTTAAAACAATATGCACAGGTGCACCAAATTTTCTATGAAGAAGAATGGCTAAAATATCTACTCCACCTGTTGAAGCATTTGCTTTTAAGACCAAGCCTACACCAATTCCGATTAAACATCCTGCGATAATAGAAGCTAGTAATGGATCATTTAAATAATGATGAAAAACTGGTTGACTCTCAAAAAATTCTAATAGGAATGGAAACAAAAATGTAGAAACAAGTGTTGTCATTGCAAATACTTTTCCTAAAAATAAGAAACCTAATACAAATAGGCAAACATTAAGAATTCCCACACTAAGAGAAATACTCAAACCAAAATAATGATTAAAAATAATACCTATCCCTGAAACACCACCAGCAATAATATTATTCTCTAATAACAATGTACTCAATGCGAAAGCAATCAAAATATTTCCCACAACAATATAAACAATATGTAATAATTTTTGTTTCATACGCCTCACCTCGTGCAAGACTTTATCATATCTCCTTTTATTAGATTGTAACCTATGTTACAATTAAATAAGAAAGTGGTGATTTTATGAAAATTAAAGAAGAATTATTTCATTATTTTGAAAAAGCTGGTACAAAAATAAAATATTCACCTCAGGAAATCATATATATGCAAGAAGATGATGCGAAGAATCTCTATTTAATTACTAAAGGAAGAGTCCGAATATATGTCATGAATCCTACTGGTGAAGAAGTTACTTTAGAGATCATAGATAAAGGAAGAATCTTTGGAGAGTCATCTTTTTTACAAAATTCATTGCGCCCAACAACTGCTGATGCTATTACAAATGTTGAACTCATTTCTTGTCATCTAGATGATTTATATCCTTATCTTAATGAATCTAAAGAATTAACCATTTCTCTTTTACAATTGATGTCGCAAACTTGTGATCATCTCTCTCTTCTCATAAAAAAAGCCTATACATATGATCGATATGAAAAAGTGGCATCTTTCCTGCTTGAACAAACTGTGCATGATAATCCAAATAAAGATATTATAAATAACACTCTCCCTTATACCCATGAAGAAATCGCTTCACTTGTTGGATTATCTCGTGTAACTGTAACAAAAGTTCTTAATGAATTTGTAAAAAAGAAATATATTATAATTAATTACAAAAAAATACATGTTATTAATAAAAAAGCATTATCTCAACTTCTTCAAAAGAGATGATGCTTATTTCTTCAATAAACTTAATATATAATCTTTAATATCTTCAGCAGTTTTAAATGAATTCGATTCTTTAAATAAATATTGATACAATTCATGCCATTGCTTGACTGAATATTCATTAGCCTCAATCTTTTCAATAGCAGTTATGATATCAAATACATCATTTCGCTCAATCATAGAACGTAAATCAGAAATATACTGGCATTTGGGTATTTTAAGTACTATATCTTCGAAAATATCTTTTGTAACCATCATAAATGATTTGCCTCCCTTACATAGCAGTTCGAAAATGTAGACAATTACGAACTATCATTTTGGATATGATTTCACCTCTTATACACTGATATTTTACACTTTTTTCCATATAAACACAAGTTTTTTAATGTCTACATTGATGTATTCAATTGTCTAATTTTACGAACTATTTTTCTTATAAAAGATAAAATAAAGAAATCATCATCATGATGATCTCTTTTAATGATTCTCTAAACATAAATTAATATAATCCTTGACTGGAACTGGCTTAGAAAAATAATATCCTTGTGCATATTGAGCATGTATCTTTTGCAAGAATGCAACTTGCTCCTTTGTCTCTACACCTTCAACAATAAGAGAGAGGTCTAAAGTATAAGACAGATCAACAATAGCTTCAATTATTGCATAACTACGCTTCATATCATCTTTTAAACTAAGAAAGCCCATATCTAATTTGATAATATCCACAGGTGCATCTTTAAGCATGCTAAGTGATGAATAGCCACTTCCAAAATCATCCATTAAAATAACAAATCCTAATTGTTGCAATTCTTCTATAACAGAATAAATAACTTCTGTATCTTTAGAGTAAACAGATTCTGTAATTTCTAAATGAAGATCTTGTGGTTGTAGTTCATATTTATGAACAAGATCAAGTAATAAAAGCGGGAGATGATTTCGATAAAAATTTAATCTTGAAATATTAATAGATATTGGTAATAAACAATGCATGTTTTTTAATTCTCTTAATAACTGGCATGTTTTCTCCCAAACAAAATCATCTAATTGTGTAATTAAGCCATTTTTTTCTAAAACTGGAATAAATACTGAAGGACTAATCAGTCCATGCTTTGGATGTAGCCATCTTACCAAAGCTTCTCCACCTATAATCATATTATTTTCAATATCATATTTAGGCTGAACATAAATAAGAATATCTTCTTGAAGAATAGCAGTTTGTATTTCATCCATAATCATTTGTTCCTGCAAGATGATTTGACGCTGTTCTTCATTATAAACTTCTGCTTGATTAATATATCTGTTTTTAATACTTTTTGCAGCCATAGCAGCTCTATCTGCCATAATATGTACAGATAAACTTTTATCTTCAATAAAATATATTCCAAATCGTAAAGCACTGTTAAAATCTAAAGGATAGTCTTTTAAGATATCTATTTTTTTATTCTTTTTGTATTCAGATTGTGTAGTTAATATTAAAAAGTGATCAGTTGTTAATCGACATACCAACGTGTGAGAATGATTATTCATGTAATCTTTTAAATACTTTCCTATATAAGCTAATAATCTATCACCCTCTTCAATTCCATATAAATCATTAATAACTTGAAAACGATTAATATTCATATATATTAAACAGAAATCTTCTTCATTTTGATTTAGAATTTCTCTTGCCTTCTCATAAAATGTTGACTGATTATATATCCCAGTTAAACGATCGAGTTCCGCTTTTTCTCTTAAAATTTCTGTTTCACGTTTTTGCATAAAAAGTTCAGTACGTTTTTTGATAGACTGCCCTATAATAACAAGAATAATAATAATTACTAAAGCAACGAAAGTTATTGAGGTTCTATTTTGGTAAATAGTATCAAGTAATGAATATTCATATTTTAAACCAACTGTATATGTTTGAACAATTCTTTCAATCTCTTTATTAGACAAACTATCTATCGTTTTATCAATAATATTCATCAAGACTGGATTATTATCTAATTGACCAACAAAACATAATTGAATAGGCTCCAATAAAATATTATAAATATCTAAAGTATCTTCAAAACCCAGTTTTTGGATATAATATTTGACTGAATAAGCATCTCCAATAGTCATATTTGCTTGCCCTGAATATACTGCTTTCAAACAAGCATTCATATTTTCACAATAAAGGACTTTTGCATCCGGGTATTTTGAATAAACCTGTGATTCATAGCCAGTATGATTCTTTGTTAATGCAATTGTATATTGATTATCAAATACTTCATTTTTTCTCGCAATCATAACTTGATTCACATCTAAAAAAGATTTGGATATATGGTACTGAGACTTCATATGAAAAGAATACTCATCCTTTGTCACACCCATAAATAAAGCATCTTTATTTTGCAATTGTTCTATAAAGGTTGCTTTATTTTTTTCTTTTTCTAAATAATAATTTGGTTTAAAAGATAATCCAGATTTTTCTGACATTTTTTCTAAAAGTTCAATAAAAATTCCCTTACGCTGTTGATCATCATCATAAGAAAATGGATAGAGTTCATCTTCAATACCAACTGGAATAGACTGCACATTCTTAATATACTCCACTTCATTTCTTGTGAAAAGAGGTTGTGTTGAATACGCACTTGTACTGTAAAATTCTTCATATAGATATGCATTAAAATAAGGATTGCGATTATAAATTTGACTCAATGCATCATTTAAAGGCTCCATAATATCCTGACGATTTTTAGCAGTTATAAAATAATAAGGTTCAGCATTAAACTTATCAATAACTTTCACATTTTCATGTAGAGCCAAACCTCCAACAACAACCATATCAACATCCTTATTATATAAAGCATTTAAGACATCTGTCTCTGTTGTATAATATTGGGATTTATATTCGATACTATGCTCTTTTGCATATTTCTCCCAAACACCATTTTGATAACTGCTACTTAAAAAACCAATCTTGCAGTGATTCATAGCTTCATAATCCTGATAATAAATATTCTCATCTTCACGTGTATATACAATAGTATACTCATCACCAATAGAATACTGTGAATAATCATAATATTGTGTTCTTTCATCAGTATATTGAGCTGTGCATAATAAATCAATTTCACCAGTTTTTAGTTTTTCTAAACAATTATCCCATGAATCTAAAACAAATTCATAATCCCAATTGGTATATTGAGAAACTTCTTCCAAATATTTAGCACCATAACCAACATATTGTCCAGATGATGATTTTTCTAAAAAGCCTGGATAATCAATATATCCAACTTTAATTGTATGATTTGCAGAGGTCGGCTGTAATAAAGAAAAAAGACTTATGCCAAAAGTTATGATTATAATAAAAACAAATAATTTATTCATCCCCCGTTGCTTCATAAGTCCCCTCCATTATTCATATTCGTTACCATTATATCATTTTTTTCGACACTCTCAACAGAAACATCAGAAAAGAAAGACAACTATATTAAAGTCAAGTAGTAAATTGTGAAAAAGTATGAAATATAA